>JARKQW010000374.1 GCA_029974695.1 Syntrophobacteraceae bacterium
CGTTATCCAGCGTGAAGGACCGAATCGGCGTTTCCATGATCGAAGATGCCGAAGCCCGGGGCCTGCTCCATAGCGATTCGGTCCTCATCGAACCGACGAGCGGGAACACAGGAATAGCCCTGGCGTTTGTGGCTGCGGCCAGAGGCTACAGATTGATCCTCACCATGCCCGAGTCCATGAGCGTGGAAAGGCGTCAACTCCTCGCCGTCCTGGGAGCGGAACTGGTGTTGACCCCTGCGGCCGAGGGGATGACCGGAGCGGTGAACAGGGCCGAAAAGCTTTTGCTGGAGATTCCCCATTCGGTCATGTTGCAGCAGTTCACCAATCCGGCCAACCCGGAAATTCACCGCCGCACGACCGCCGAGGAAATCTGGAACGACACCGACGGCAAGGTGGACATTCTTGTGGCGGGAGTCGGTACGGGAGGGACCATTACGGGGGTGGCCGAGGTGATCAAAGAAAGAAAGAAGGACTTTCGCGCCGTTGCCGTAGAGCCCGAATCCTCCCCCGTCTTGTCCGGAGGCCGGCCGGGACCTCACAAGATCCAGGGAATCGGTGCGGGCTTTGTGCCCGGGGTGCTCAATCGAGGAATCATTGACGAGATTATTCGGGTCAAGGATGAGGATGCGGGGAGAATCGCGCGCCGACTGGCGAGATTGGAGGGGCTTTTGGTGGGCGTTTCCAGTGGAGCCGCCTGCTGGGCGGCCCTGGAGTTGGCCAAAAGACGGGAGAACCGCGGGAAGATGATTGTCGTCGTGCTTCCGGACACGGGAGAACGGTACCTTAGCACGTGGCTTTTTCAGGAGCCGAATTCGTGAGCTACGGGCCCCCATGTCGCACAACGGGTCTCCCCCGGAGCGTCCCGGGCATGCGGCGGTTGCGCGGATCACCGATTCGGTTTGGAATGCAGCCGGGTGCGACTTTTGGACGGATCCGTTTCGCGGATTTCCGGTTCTTGAAAAAAGGGTCGGAGCTGTTGGCAAAGCCCCGGGAGCTTCACGGCGAAGATCAAGGCCCCGGTGATGCACGAGGCGGCACCCAGGAGGAGAGTGGCCCGGGCCCCTATTCTCTCCGCAACACTTCCGGCAAGAATGCTTCCAAAGGGCATGACGCCCAGAAACGACATGGCGAAGAGGCTCATGATCCGACCGCGCTTGTCCTCGTCCACGATGGTTTGGAGGATCGTGTTGCTGGAGGCGATCTGGATCATCATGCCGAAGCCCGCCGTGAAGAGGCAGACGATGGAAAGGGCCACGTTTCCGGAGAGGGCGAAAAAGGCAATCCCCAGGCCGCACGCAGCGGCGGCGGAGGGAATCAGCCTGATCAGGCCGCGGGCACTCCTGCGGGATGCGAGGTACATCGTGGCCGCCAGGGCTCCGATCCCCGCCGCGGACATGAGGAACCCGTAGGTATGCGCCCCGCCGCGGAGAACATCCTTGGCGAAGGCGGGCAGGAGAACCAGGTACGGAGCACCGGCCAAGCTGAAAATGGAAAGGAGGGCAAGGATCGCCAGGATGGGCTTGAACTCGAAAACATAACGGAGTCCTTCATAAAACTCCCGCCAGACGGGAGCCTTCCCGTTCCGGATTGGTCGAGGAGCAATCCGGATCGCGGCCAAACCCGCCAGCACCGCAAGGTAGCTGATGCCGTTCAAAAGAAAGCAAATCCCTTCCCCCAAGGTGGAGATGAGAATGCCGCCAATGGAAGGACCGATGAACCGAGCGCTGTTGAACATGGCGGAGTTGAGGGCAATGGCGTTCCCGAGGTCTTCTTTCCTTTCCACCATTTGCACCACGAAAGATTGGCGGACGGGAATGTCGAAAGCGTTCACGATCCCGATGAACACGCTGAGAGCGAGGATATGCCCCGTTCGAACGGCGCCCCCCAGCACCACGGCGGCCAGGATCAAAGCCTGGACCATGGACAGGCATTGGGTCCAGATGAGGATGCGTTTGCGCTCCCACCGGTCGGCGACCACTCCGGCTACGGGTCCCAGAACCAGGGTCGGAATTTGGCTGGAAAAGGCAACCACACCCAACAGAAGCGTCGATCCGGTGATTCGGTACACCAGCCAGCTCATGGCCGCCTGTTGCATCCAGGTGCCGATTAGAGAAACCCCCTGCCCGATGAAGAACAACCGGTAGTTTCTCGAATGGAGCGACCGGAACAGGAACCCGACTCCGGAGGCTTCCGGACTCTCAGCCACGGGATGACCCACTTCCACTGCTTGGGGGGTTCGGCAAGTGCGGGGACGGATCGCTCTTTCGGACGATCACGGGCCGTTTCCGTCCCCCATGCAGACATTCGCCCGCAGTGCGTCTTCCTCCAGGGCCAGGGAAACGGGTGCCGAGAGAGCGGACTGGTTTACGTAGACGTCGTCAACATACACGTCCATGTGTGCCGTAGGCCTGGGACTGGAAGTGCAATTGGGCACGTTGAGTTGCACATCGATGCGTTTGTTGAACACCGTGCCGGGGGCGGACGAGTCCGACACGGTGTACGTGGAAAAGACCTGGGGTTTTGTGTCCCGCTGGAAGATGAACCGCTTGTTGGCCTTGTCCCATTCTATGTAGAGGGTAACCTTGGAGCCCACCTTGATCGTTCCCAATTGCCTGGTATCCAACGGAGTGAAGGTGTCGCAGTTGTCGTCCTGGCATTCGACGATGGTCCCAACCACTCTCAGGGTATCCGGGGCGTCCTTGGAATCGGATTTACGTTGGATGAAGATTTGGGCCATCACGTCGTGCTGGCTGCTCCACTGCGTCGGGGTGCCGGTATTGAAGAAGAAGCCCGACAGACGGGCCCTGGCGTTGGCGGGGACGGAGTTCCCGGCGCATCCCTTGGACGTGTAGCCGTTTACCCAAAAGGTGGCTTTCATGGCCTTGATGCCGTCCGGCCGGGTGAATACCAGGCGATTGCCTCCCTTCTCGTCTCCGCTATCGGAGCCCATCCCCGCATAGGCCCGGCTCATCAATCGCAACTGGTTGCCAAGGGTGGAGTGTTGTTCCACCCGCCGAAGATTTTCACGAAAGAAGGGGGCATCAAACTTTTCGACCCCAAACCACTTGGAGGGGTTGATGAGATTTGCCTTGAAGTTGTCGTAAAGGACCAGGGGCTCTGCAGCCTGCAGGGCCGTCCCGGACAGGAGAAGCAGACACAATACTGCGCATCCAAGAATCCGTTTCATCCTCTTTTCTCCTTTGCGTCCTTTGAGAACCCGTGTTGGGACCAGACGTAACGAGATGGGAAATTGCGACTTGTCGGCTCCCCGTACCAAAACCGGTTCTCTTCATACACCAGGAATGCAGAGAATTCGACGAGAATCTTTTCAGTGGGGAAAGATTCCAACGGGCTTTGGGAAAACGGCTTCCCCGTCGCCCTGAATCGGGTTCCCCACCGAGACAGGCATGGATTGCTCCCATTCAAAAACCCCTGTCGGGGTCCATTTCCCAGGGGGGCGGCGGAGTCTTGCGCGTTGTCTTGGAGGCTGGCGCAGGAAGGAGTACCTGCCTCGTCTTGTGGGCTTCGGGTCTTCCGGTACCGGCAGAATCATCCAAGAGCGGGATTTCCGCTACGGCGGGGTCCCTCGGGTTCGAAACCGCATGTTCCTGCGGCGCCCTTTCTTAAAGTCCTCGCAGGTTTGATCCGGCATAGAACCACAGGAACGCCTTCTTGCTCAACAGGCACACCACTACCATTTCCAGAACGAAGGAAGCCGTGGTGATGCACTTCAACATGGAGGGATGGGATCGATTGACGGGTTCCTTCAGAAGCCGAAGGGTCAGGTTCAGAATGCCCCCTCGGACCACATAGAAGGGAACTCCCACGAGGATGGCCGTTACATACATCCCCGGGACGAGAAAGAGAAAGGCCCTTGCGGTGAGTAGGGAGTGGATGCCGAAAAAGGCGATGTGAAAATACAGGCCGAAAACCACAAAGACCAGACCGGTAAATGCGCCGGGGACCTCTCGCCGTCTTTCTTCCGGATCATCCATGGTTGCCATTGACGGATCCATCCTGATCCAAATTGCCGGGAAGCCATTCCACATTTTACGGGTCGCAGCAACCGGAAGATTGTTCTCTTGCGGTTAAGATTGACTGAAATGGAGTACCGACGAGCACGCAGAAAGTTGATATCTTCTACCATTTCAAGCTCGGTTTTACCACAGGGATTTCCACCTCTCCCCGGGCTTGAGCGTTTGAGGGGCATGATTTTGGGTCCTTTCAGTCTACCGGGTCGCGCCACCCCTGCTTTCCTGTGTACATTCCCTTTCCGCGTCGGCCCGACGCATGTGGCACAAGAGCATTTTGTTCATGGTGATTTGTCCGTCAACGACGAAGCCTTCCCGGACATAGAATTCGTAGGCGGGCGTGTCCTGCGCAACATCCAAGATGACTCCGTGGTATCCAAGGGTTCCGCAGAAACCGTACAGGAAGCGCAGCATGGTCCTGCCCAGACCTTGTCCGTGGAAAGTCGGGAGGGTCCCCAGGAGCAACAGTTCGAGATAGGGAAGATCGTATTTGGGACGCCGGGACAAGGAAGTCATAAACTCCCAGCCCGTCCTCCATCCCAGCAGACAAAGCAGACCTCCAAAGAAGCGAAGCATGGCCTTCGGTCCGGGTTTGAAACGGGGGTCCAACGAGAAGGCCGCGCAGACCAGCGTGCCGTCTCGGCGGATGCCGTGGAGCCATGCCCGGTTGCTGCCGGCAAAGGTCTTGATGAAGAGTTCCAGGAGCGCCCGCCTCGTTTCGGGCGGTGTGTCTCGAGGCAGCACAGGGTGGTGGGCAAACGCCTCGGTGAGCACCGCCAGGGCTTCCCGGTCCTTGAACGGGTCGAGAGTTTCGATCTTGATGGCTTTCCTCCTGTGGGAATTGGAACGGCTTCGTGGTTTTGGCCCATCAGTCCGCCGGGGGGGCCGATTTCACTTCGGCCCGGAATTCGCCCGGGTATTTCGATTGACCGTGAGGAGAGAGGAGGCCTTCTCCCGTAGGAGGAAGCCGATGAGGGGCTGTGGCTCTATCGTTCCGGGTGTGTGCCGGGGACCGGAAAAACCAGGTCCCCGTATTCTCAGCGGGTTCGCGACGATTTGTCGGGCTCGACGGCTCCGCTCCCGTTGGCCCGGCTCCTCGAGTCGAACGGAATCTCGATGGACCGTCGGGGGGGCACAACTCCAAATCGATTTATGCCGTTCCCGCGTCCGCCGGTGATGTTGTTCTCGAGGCTATCTGCCATGTCTTTGACGCTCTTCCTTCTGACTCTCGTGTTGTCTCTGGCGTTCCTGCTTCTGGCGCATGCGTTGCTCTTGACGCTGTTCTTTCTGCCTCATTTGCTGCTTTTCTCGCTGTTGTTTCTGCTTCTGCGCCTTGGGTTGCCCTTCCCGGTCCTGTCGTTTTTGCTTCTGCTTCAGTTGCTGGTCCTGCTTCTTTTGCTTCTGTTTCAGCTGCTGATCCTGTCGCTTCTGCTTTTGTTTCAGCTGTTGATCCTGCTTCTTTTGTTTCTGGGTAATCGCCTGCTTCTGCTGCTTTTCTTTGGCGGCCTGACGGCGATAGGAAGGATCATGTTTCAATTTCATTTCACGATTCCAGCTGGCCGTCCTGACATCGTTGATCCGGATGTCTCTCCGGTTGATGTTGATGTTCCGATTGACGTTGACGATGATATCCCGGTGTCCCCAGTCCCAACGCCCCCATCCCCAGTTCCATGCCGAACCGACGGCGATGCCCGCGGCAAACCCAAACACCCCGGCCGTAACGATGCCTCCAACCGGGTAGAACGGGGAGTAGACGTACGGAGGATAGGCGGGATACCACCAGGGCCCGTAGACTTCCAAGGGGTTGTAGGTGGGCACATAGACGACCCGGGGATTGGCCGGGACGATTTCAATACTTTCGCCCCTGACCACAACCTTTTGCTCCTTGGTGGACTTGAGATTGCCTTTGGCTTTGGCCTTGGCTCTCAGGCTCTGGATGGTGTCCATGACCTGGCCCTCTTGCGCCATGAAGGCGTCGCCCAACTTCTTGGTCCATTCCGGCTTCTCGGCCATGAGGGCAAGGACCTGGGGAAAGGGTACCAGCGCCTTGACGCTCAGATCCCAGTCCTTTTCATCCAGGGCGTCGTTGAGCTGATTTTCCGTGAGATTCCTGTTGTGTTTTAGCCAAAGGTCCGCTTCCGCCACTTCGGCGGGATAGGTCGCCGCCATAAGAATCTGGGCCAGCAGCGAGTCAGGGTAGAGGGCGATGGGTGCCAGCATTTGATCCAGTTCTTCCTGCCTGTATGGGCCGGCCGATCCCGAACCTTGGGCGAATGTTCCCGCCGGGGCGGCCAGCACCAAGACGAGAAACCCGATCATCACGCGCATGAAGATTGTCTTTGTGTTCATCGTTTCTCCTTGTTTGCAATGGATGTTTCACGGCACCGATTCATGTTGCCACCACCTCCACGCCAATGGGTCACGCTCCTTTCTGATAGGTGTCCGATTTTAGTCCTTCTCCTTTCCTAGCGCAGGGGGTTGGAAGTTTCAGCTGCCCGGCTTCTCCCGGACCCTGCCGGCTCCAACCCTTATCCAACCGTGATCCGCGTTCGCGCGTCATGGCAGGGGGAGACAGACTCCCCCGATTCCTCTTGCGCACATTGAGGTCCCCATTCTCCTGAGTTGAGCGACTCCGAGAACATCAAGGCGTCATGCCCCCCAAGGCGGGCATCCAGGGGGTATGCACTCTCCTTCCGGATTCCCGCTTGCGCGGGAATGACGAAACGGGATTCCGACCGGCCAAATCGCTCAATCCAGGATTCTGTTGCCAATGTACCCTGCCCGGATACCCGGACACAAGTCGGACTTGATTTCTAATGACGTTTCCGGGTCAAGGAAAGTCTCACCAAAATGAGAATCCTTTGCGGGGTGAGTGGCCAGGTCCTCGGCGATCGAGGTCCGCGAGCGAATCCGCTCAGGGTCCAGTCGGCGCCGGTGCGAGGGGGGGAAGAGCTGCGAAAGGATCAGGCCTCAGGGAGAATCCCGGTCGAGACACAGAAACAGCGCCTCCCGATCCAGGAAATCGGCTTCGCTCCCCAATTCGGAAAAACCTTCCCGGTCCAGGCTCCGCCACAGGTCCCCATGAGTGCAGCCCTTGAGGCGGACAAGGCTCAAGCGGACGCGACTCCCGCCGCTTCCCCGCCTTGGTTCGCACCATTGTTCCATGCGGGTCGTCAAGGCCGATCCTTCCCGCACCAGGGTTTCCAGGAGCAGGGGATCTTCCGGGTCATCCAGGAACCCGTCCAATGCCTTCCAGAAAGATTCCCGGATACCGTCTCTATCGAGTTCCTCTTGCAGGGAGCCGAATGCCTCCGGGCTGAGAAGACCCGGGGAAGGCATCCCGCATAGGGGGACTTCCATGGGCGGGGCATCTTCGCCGCGCTTTTCCCGCTCGCTTTCGAGCGGTTCCAGGATTTCTTCGAGGAGCTGTCGGGAGAAGATCGCCGGGACCCACCCCGGTTCCGCCGGGCCTTGAGACAGGAGCCGGTACCAGCAGGAGGCCCGTTTCAGGATCATGTAGGAAAAATCCGCGTTTCCGGAACCCAGGGAGGGCGTGATCACCTCCATGGCTTCTTCCGTCGTTTCACTGGGCTCGATTCCCAGGATCCGGCGGAATTCGTCTTCGAGCTTCTGCGCCTCGAGAAGGCCGGATGCGATCTCCGATTCCCTTTCATCGAGGTTTCGGGCAGTTTCGAGGAAGACGGCCGCCTCGAGGAGACAGCGCTTCTTGAGGTCTTCCTCGTCGCTTTCTTGCTCCTTGATTCGTCCCCGGATCCGGAAGCGGCTTTCTTCCTCTTCCCCGGCCAGGGTACTCCGGCTCCTGCAGACCAGGAGCCCGGTTTCTCCCTGCCGCTCGGCAAAATCCAAATAACCCTTGAGGTACAACCCGATGCGTTCCAGGTCTTCGGGGTCGTGAATCGTCGGCCGGCTCCGGACCTTCTCCCAAGCGTAGGAGGGCACGGCAGGACCTCGCAGCACCTGAAAGATCTCGAGGCGGGGAAGCAGGAGGCACAGGGCGCGAAGGTCCTCCTCCCTCAAAAGGAGATGGGGAAAGAGCAAATATGGATGTTCCATGGATCTCAAATCCTTCTGTTGCAGGATCCATCCCCAGTCGGTCTCCCCCTCCCGGTTCCATTCGCCCCCCGTAGGGGATTCGCGGGGACGGGCGGTGCGGAGTCCCGGGGAGAGGGCCTCAATCCTCCTGATCCCAGAAGAGAGGCTTGTTCGGGAGGGGAATATTTTCCAGCAGCGATGCCTCCCGCAATAGAGTTCGGACGGCCCGCTCCCCTTCCTCTCCCACATCCAGGCTGAATTCGTTCACGAACATCTCGATGTGCCTCTCGATGACGGATGGCTCCATTTCCTGGGCGTGATCGCGAATATAGGGCCAGACTTCCTCGGGGTGATTCCGCGCGTGGTTCAGGCTCCAGCGAATCCTTTCCTCCACCGTCCGGGCAATCTCCGGGCCCAGCTCTCTCCGGATCAGGATCGCCCCCAGGGGCAGAGGAACACCCCAGCGGGATTCCCACCAGGAACCCAGATCCAGGACCGATCTGAGCCCCATGGACGGATAGGTGAATCGACCTTCGTGGATGATGAGTCCGGCATCCACTTCTCCAGCGACCGTTCGGGGCATGATCTGGTCGAAAGGCATCTCGAACACGGGTCCCTGGTGGGATCCCTCGAGGCGAAGAAGAAGGTGGGCGGTGGTGAGCTTCCCGGGAATGGCCAGGCTCCGGCGGCGCAATTCTCCGGGGGAAAGGGCCGCGCGGGATACGACCAGGGGGCCGCAACCTCGGCCCATGGCTCCCCCGGCCCGCAGCATCCAGTAGTCTTCCAACAGGCGGACGACCGCCGAGACCGATACCTTGGTGACATCCAACTCCCCGGCCCCGGCCTTTCGATTGAGTACTTCCACGTCTGCCATGAAGATTTTGAAGGCGAGGGGACTCGGGTCGATTCGGCCCTCGGCCAACGCCCCGAAGATGAAGGTGTCGTTGGGGCAGGGTGAATATCCGAGGCTCAAAGTCCGGGTCATCGGTGTCCTCAGCTTAACCAGGTGCCCACCACCGCCCGGCAGTGGGACAGGGCCTTTTCCGTCTGCCAGCGATCCTTGAAGCGATCTCCCGCCGTGTTGCTGATTCCTCGGCATTCCAGTACCGGAACTCCAAAGCGCAGGCAAGCGTGAATAACGGCGCTCCCTTCCATATTTTCTGCGTAAACTGAAAACCGCTCCGACCTCAGCCGGGCCGTTTCCTCGTCCCCGCTCACCATGCCCACGGTAAGGCTGGGTCCGTAGACAATGCGAAAGGAGACGGGGGAACAGCCGGTGGGTGTTCCCAGGACCGGGTGCGGGGAAGCGGACTTGCAGGGTGCGGCCCGGCTTCCGGCAGCCATCGAACCTACATCGAGGGTGTAACAGCCCGGTGGGGTTCGCGCCCGGATTCTTTCCATGAGCGGCTGGGCGTCAAGCGGAATGGAGTCGAAGCACTCGCGGCCTCCCACCTCCAGGACGGGGATCCCGATCTCACGGCTCGAAAGCACCCCCTCTCGGGTCAGAACCCCTTCGTCTCCGCACCATGCGGTTTCGGTGACCAGCACGTCCCCGAGGTTCAGGGGAGAATCCACGTAGCACCCCGCAGTACCGACGTTCCAGACCTCGGACACCGACAACCCCTGGAGAAGGGCCGCCGTAGTGATGGCGGCGTTGACTTTCCCGAGACCCGTGGTTCCGATGAGGACCGGCCGTCCTC
>JARKQW010000378.1 GCA_029974695.1 Syntrophobacteraceae bacterium
ACGGCAAGAAAGCCTGCGCCATGGCTGGGATCGGCTGCACCTCCTTTTTCCCCGCCAAGCCTCTAGGGGGGTACGGGGACGGAGGGATGTGCTTCACCAACAACGCGGACCTGGCCGAGAAGCTTCGGTCCGTTCGGGTACACGGCCAGGGTTCCCACAAGTACGAGAACGTGAGAATCGGGGTGAACGGTCGCCTGGATACCCTCCAGGCCGCCATCCTGTTGGAAAAGTTCGAAGTGTTTCCCGAGGAACTCTCCCTCCGGCAGAGGGTGGCCCGCAGATACGGCGACCTTCTGGGGGCGGAGGATTCCCCGGTAATCCCGCCGAGAATTCCCCGGGATTGTGTGTCCGCCTGGGCTCAGTATACGGTCACGGCCCGGGACCAAAAGACACGATCCCAGCTTCAGGGACGGCTGAAGGAAGCGGGCATCCCTACAGCCGTGTATTATCCCACCCCCCTTCACCTTCAGCCGGCGTACGCTCACCTGGGCTATGAGCGGGGCGATTTTCCGCGCAGCGAGGACTGTGCCTGCAGGGTCTTCAGCCTGCCCATGCATCCCTACCTTTCCGAGGAGGAGCAGGAGGCCGTTGCCGAGGCGATCCTGGGAAGGTAGGACGGCACTCCTACTGTGTGGGCGTCGTCGGCGCCTCCCGCCGACCCTGAAGACTCGACCCCGGAGGGTTGACCTCGCCGGGCACTCCTGGTATCCTGCATCCCGGCAGATATCCAGGTTTTGCGAGGCGGGCCGTGGATTCGGGGACTCCCAATGACCGACGAGAAATCAAAGAAATCTCCCCAGAACCACGAGAAGGAAGGGGAAGTCTCCCTCGAGGAATTCCTCCGGAAGAAGGCCGAGATTGACCAGGCCATCCGCGAGAAGTTTCAGCGCACCCTCTGCATCATGTTCACCGACGTGGTCGCCTCTACCGAGTTTTTTGAACTCCATGGGGACATCGAGGGTCGTTTCATGGTCCAGAGGTACAACGACCTTCTCAGACCCGTCATCCAGAGACACCATGGAAGAATCGTCAAGACCCTGGGCGACGGTCTCATGGTCGCCTTCGAGAAGCCCGCGGACAGCGCCCGCGCCGCCATCGAAATGCAGAAGGCCCTGGCCGTGGAAAACGAGGGGAAAAGACCCGCCAACCAAATCTGGATCAAGATCAGCATCCACTATGGTCCCGGAATCGTGGAGACCCACGACATCTACGGGGACGTGGTCAACACCTCAGCCAGAATCTGTTCCGCCGCCCAGAGTGGAGACATCCTGGTTTCCAAGGACGTGATCGACGCCCTCGGCGGAGAACCCGGCATTGCCCACGATTATGCGGGAGCCAAGAGCTTCAAGGGCAAATCGACCCCCTTGGACGTCTATCGAATTCTCTGGAAGCCGCAACAGGAAACAACCTTGCCAAGAGCCCCCTGGAGGGAAGAGCTGGAAGTCCGGCCCGAGGGAACCGTCCTGCGGCCGGTCTACACCCTTCAGGGAGAAAAGACCCGAATCCATGCCGCCCTCACCCGCGGGACGCTCCAGGAGGCCGCCGCGGTCCATGATATGCCCTCCCGGGAAAAGGAAATCCGCGACCTTGCGGACCGAATCGATTCGGTCCTGTCCTCGCCGGATCGGCGAGGCCGGATCTCCAAAGAGAAGCTCGCCCTGCTGAAGGATGTTGCCCGAAGTCTCTACGAGACCCTGGTCCCCCGGGCACTGGATGAGTTCCTCTCCATCCACCCCGTTCAAACCCTGGTGGTTGAGATCGACGACACCTTTGCCTTCATTCCTTGGGAACTGCTTCACGGCCGGGACGGCTTCTGGTGCCTCAAGTACTCCATGGGAAGATCTCTGGTCGTTCCGGATGAGGCCGCCCTGCCTTCGAGGCCCTCCGGCAAAGAGCCTCTCAAGATGATGGTCGTGGCAGATCCCCGGGGCAACCTACCGACGATTCGATCGGAAGGAATCGGCCTGCAGAAAGAACTGGGCAAAACCGCAGGATCCAGGGTGACGGTGAGCCTGAAGAGCCGGGATGGAACTTGCGGGTTTCTTCGATCCAACCTCTACGAGTACGACCTGTTCCACTTTGCAGGCCACACCCAGTACGACGTCGCCGACCCGTCCCGGAACGGTCTTCTCCTGGCCGACGGAAGATTCGAGGCGGGTTGGCTTTCGTCCATGGCACAGAAGAAGCCCCTGCCTTCCCTGGTCTTCGTCAATGCTTGTCCATCGGGGCGCAGCGCCCAGGGCTCCCCCGGCCTTCGTTTCACCGGGCTGGCTCCCGGCTTTGTGCGGGCCGGGACAAGGCATTATGTGGGGGCCGCCGCGGACCTGGCGGAGCAGTCCACCGCCGCTTTTGTGGAAACCTTTTACAGCAGGCTCATCCGGTCCCAATCCGTGGGGGAAGCCATGAGGGAGGCTCGTCTCCAGGCAATCAGCCGTTATGGAGAAGAGAACCTCACGTGGGCTTCCTACGTGCTGTACGGGGACCCGGATTTCATCTATTTTCCACGGGGTGTTGCCGCGGAAGCCCGCACAACGACGCCCTCGACTTCCGTTTTCATCAAAAGAAAGCCGGTCCTGGCGGCGGGGCTCCTCATCTTGCTGGGGGCCGCCGCCTACTCCCTCCAGTGGTCCCGGCAGCCCCGGGTGATCCCTCCCCCCCGGGAGAGCGTCCAGCCTCCTTCCCCCGTTCCGGAGGTTCCGGCACCCCGGGAAACCGCCGCACCACTTCGGGGACCGTCGGAGAAGATGATCCCCGAAACCGTCGTGCCCCCCGAACCCGCAATCTCCGCCCGGGAGACCCTGACCTCGGCGAAGATGCAGGAGGCGGACACCACCCTCGAGGCAATCCACAGCAAGATGGGGATCCTCCAGTTTTGCTTCAAGACATCCGGGGCTTTCCAGAATTCTCCAATTTGCCGGTCGGTTTGCTTCGATATCCATGAAAAGCGCAGGCAGGTGAACGTCACCCTGGAAGAAATCCGTGCGTTTGAGACCGCACGCGAGTCGGAGGGGGGTCCCGCCGGGGAGATCCGAAAAACCATGGAGGAGGTCCGGAAGAGGGCGGCAGCCGTTCCCAACCTCCCCCCCTGCCCGGACGTTACGCCGATTCCTCCCACCCCCGTTTACGGGCTCCCCGCAGCCCCTCCCGGCAGCGTCTACGTGGATGACGACCAGGGAAACCGCACCTATTTCGACGGGACCGGGAACGTGCTGTCTTCCATCCGGGTCAGGCCCGCCCCTTCCCAGGTCCCCGCCGCGGGTTCCGCTCCGCCTTCTTCGAGCCGGGGACCCTCCCCGTCAACTCCTCCCCCGGAGCCGGGAACCTCCGCTTCACCCTCGGGATTGCGGGAAGCGAGCCCCCGGGGATCCGTCGGGAGCACGATCCCGGAGCCCGCAGTGCAGAAAGGTCCGGCATCCAAGCGACCCGGTGCGGATGAAGAGAAGGGAAGGGTGTCCTCCTTCAGGGACACGGCCCCGAAGTCCATCACCTCGCCCCGGGACAAGGCCCGGAAGTTGCCGATTTCCGCTGAAAAGAAGGGCCGCGAACAGCAGACGCCGGCCCTGGTATCGCCTCGCAAACAGAAGGACAAGAAGGGCCCCCAAGCCAAGGGAGCCAGGCGCGACGCGTCGGAATCCCAAGCCGCAAAGGACGAACCCCCTTCCGACGGACGAAGACCCCCTTCCCCCAGGAAACAGAGAGACTGAAAGCTCTCCCCTCCGCACACCCGGGACCCTGCCCGTCCACCACACGCCGCCCCAGGCAGCTTGCCCGTTCGCTGAGGGCCGTCGGCTCCCGGGAGGCCGCCCGGGGGCCCTTGCCCTTTGTGCGGGGTCAACGGGTCCGGGAGTTGCGGTAGACGCGGAGCCGCTCCCTGGCGCATCGCAAGTCTTCCACGACTTCGAACCCTTCGGGGGGAAAATGGGGACCGTACACCAGCAGGGTTCCGTTCCAATCCTCGAGCAGTTCACGGAACGGCAGGATCGGTTTGTCGGGATAGATGTACAAAACATCCGCCCGGCGGATTTGCAGACTTCGGTAGTCGGCGCAGGCAAAGTCGACCCGTCCGGTCAACCCCAGTGCCCGAGCTGCCTGCAGGCCCGTTCGGCAAAGAACCGGATCCACCTCGATCCCGACGGCGCGGGTGAAAAGTCCGGCAACGCAAGTCACGAGGCCGTCCCCGCTTCCCAGGTCCAGGAACAGGGGGAAGCGATCCAACCGGATTTTTTTGAAGAAATGATACACATGGGGGACCCGGGATGCCGCCCATGTTCCCAGGGAGGTCAATCGATACGGGCCCCCGGCCTCGTCGTCCCAGGTCCCGTGCAGGGTGCGATAATACCGGATCACCGACCCGATGGACCCTAGGGGCGGGCGGGTTTCCACCGCAGGGGGGAATGGCGTTCTGGGAGACATCGTCCCCTTCCGGGAGAGGGTGCGGGAGACAATCCTTGGGCGACGGCTTCGATAGAGGCGCCCCTCTCTGCGCCGCAGACCGACCCGCCGGACGCTACGAGGTCAGGAGCCGGGAGTGCTCGATCTTCATGCACTTGTTCATCACCACGCCCACCCCGGCACAGCGGGCCTTTTGCGCCGCTTCATGGTGAGCCAGCCCCAATTGCATCCACACGGTGCCGGCCTTGATCCGGATCGCTTCGTCCACGATCCCGGGGATGGCCTCCACGTTTCGGAAGATGTCCACCACGTCGATGTGCTCGGGCACGGACGGAAGGTCGGGATAGCATTTCTCTCCCAGCACTTCCTTGTACTTGGGGTTCACCGGGATCACCCGGTAGCCGTGTTCTTTCAAGTACTTGGCCACCCGATGGCTGTCACGTTCTTCTTTGTGGGAAATCCCCACCACCGCAATGGTGCGGGACCGCTTCAGGATGTCCGCCACGGCCTGATCCGTAACCGGTTGATCGGGAATTCGGCATTCCGTCATGGGTTTTCTCCTTTGCGCCATAGAATGTCCAAAACAAGATAGTGGAAACCCGCACCCCGGTCAAGGAACGGGCCTCGGCCGTCTGCCCGGCGGCACGCTTCCGCGTCCGCCCAATCCGTTCCGGCCATTGACAAGGGCGAGGCTGTGGCAGTACTAGTGCCGGGAAGGCATGTTTCGGCCGCGGCAGCTACCTTGACTGGATTTCCCTCACCGAGGATCGTGGGCATGAATGGATGGGCCTTTCTTCCGGAACCCGCCCTTTTATTTTCCGCCGGGATCGTGGCGGGAGGGGTTCTGGCATGGATTTTCCTGCGATGGCGATGGATGTCCGTGCGGTCCGGACAGGAAACCCGGATCGAGATCGAGCGGTCCGCTCTTACCGAACGAATGGCGGCCCGGGAAGAGGCCCTTCGGGCGGCCAAGGAAGCCCTCGACCAACAAGCGATCCGGGAAAGGCGGCTCCGGGAAGAACTCCAATCGGCCCTTCAAAGACAGGCCGCAGCGGAGGAGAGAGGTTTCAGGGTCGAACCGTTGGAATCCCTCCTAAAGGAAAAGGAAGAATTCCTCGGGAGGGTCCGGTCGGAGAACAGCGAGCTCCGTTCCCGGATCTCGGAGCTCGAAACCCGCCTTCATCTCGAGCGCACCAGCTCCCAGGAAAAGCTGGGCCTGATCCGGGAGGCGCAGACGCATCTCTCCGACGCATTCAGGGCGCTTTCGGCGGAAGCCCTCAAGAGCAACAACCAGTCTTTCCTGGAGCTGGCGAAATCCACCTTCGAGCGGTTTCACCAGGGTGCCAGGAACGACCTGGAGACACGGCAAAAGGCCATTCAGGAGCTGATCAAACCCATCGAGAGTTCCCTGGACAAGGTTGAAGGGCAAATCAAAGAGGTGGAACGAAGTCGAACGGAAGCCTACGTAAGCCTTCACGAACAGGTCAGAGCCCTGGCGCAGGTCCAGAGCCGCCTCCAGAAGGAGACGGCGCAGCTCGTCCAGGCCCTGAGAACCCCGACGGTGCGGGGGCAGTGGGGGGAAATCCAACTGCGACGCGTGGTCGAGATGGCCGGGATGGTCGAATACTGCGATTTTGTTCGGCAGGAATCCGTTGCGGGGGAGCAGGGCCGACTTCGACCCGACTTGATCGTCAGGCTTCCCAACCGGAGAAACATCGTAGTGGATTCCAAGGCTCCCCTCAAGGCCTACCTGGAAGCCCTCCAGGCCCCGGACGAGCAGACCCGGAATCAAAAGCTGCGGGAGCACGCCCGCCATATCCGGACTCACCTGCATCAGCTGGGGGCCAAGGCGTACTGGGAACAGTTCGCGCCCGCTCCGGAGTTCGCTGTGCTCTTCTTACCGGGGGAAACCTTTTTCAGTGCCGCCCTCGAACAGGACCCCTCCCTCATCGAGGCGGGAGTGGAACGAAACGTGATCCTGGCCACCCCAACCACCCTCATCGCCCTGCTTCGAGCCGTAGCGTACGGGTGGCGCCAGGAACAAATGGCCCGGAACGCCCAGGCCATCAGCGAACTGGGAAAGACCCTTTATGATCGGATCCGCTCCTGGATGGCCCATTTTGCCGATTTGCGAAAAGGCCTGGACCGCGCCGTGGAAGCCTACAACCGGGCGGTGGGGGCCGCCGAGAGCCGGGTCCTGGTGACTGCCAGGAAGTTTAAGGAATTGGGGGCTTTTCCCGGGGAAGACCCGGAGTTCCCGGAAACCATCGACCGGCAGGCCAGGCCGTCGAGTGCCGCGGAGGATCCCGGGGCGCCTACCCTACCCCCGGCGGCCCCGGACCCAAGGCATCCCCCTGAGAAATGACCCGGGGCTTTGCCTCCTTCCAGGGCCTTCCAACACTTCTTCTTCAGGTTTTCCTGAAATGGACCGTATATTGAGAGGGAGTTTCCACACACGGCAGGGGAACCCATTCGCTCACCCGGAGAAAGAAGAGAGGAAAGCGGTGAACGCTTCGCTGCAAGCTCTGGTGGTGGAAGATCACGTGGCCATGCGCAGCGTAGTCAGGAAGATGCTGCAACAGATGAGGTACTTCCAGCTTATCGACGACGCATCGGACGGAGAGGAAGCCTGGGCGAAGCTGGCCAACGGCAACTTTGATCTCGCCGTTTCGGACGTCAATGAGTCTGTTGCAAAACTGTGAATATTTTCATGGTATTTGTGTCAAATATGTGCTATTGTGTATCTGCTTTGATGTAGATATGTAGATAGCATGGGAGTCTGTTGCAAAACTGTCAATATTTTCATGGTATTTGTGTCAAAT
>JARKQW010000388.1 GCA_029974695.1 Syntrophobacteraceae bacterium
CCCGGTGGCGGCCCATCTCTTCGTGTTCTATTACGCCATCCTGTCGGCCATAACCCCCCCCATCTGCGGTGCGGTATTCATCGCCGCGGGGATGGCGGAGGCGGACTGGTACGCGTCGGCGAAGATCGCCATGAAGCTCAGCTTCGCCGCCTTCTTCGTTCCCTTCGTGTTTGTCTACGACCCCGCGCTGCTGCTTATGGGGACTCCCGCGGCCACGGCTTACGCGGCGTTCCGGACCGGTTCGGCGGTGGTCTTCCTCAGCGCGGGGCTGATGAGGTTCTGGCGCCGGGAGATCGGCCTGATCCGGCGGGGCCTTCTCGTAACCGCGGGGATGCTGATGATCATCCCGCGTCTGGAGGCCAACCTGGCGGGGGCCGTCGTCGCGGGAGCGCTGCTCTTTCTCTGAAATATCCGCGGATCGGGGATATCTTTACAGGTATGGACGAACTGCTGAAACGCTTCGATATCCATTACGAACCCCTGGATGTCCGGGGGTTTCTGCACCCCACCGGGGAGGGCTTCTGGCGGTACCTCCGGATCCCCCGCCCCGATGGGCCGATCCCCCTGGCGGATGTCTTCCACGAGATCGTCGGGCGAGAGGAGGAAATTCTCGCCATCCTGAAAAACGGGGCCGGGGAGTTCAGGCTTCCCGGGGTGGCCCGGGAGGCCGGATCGGGGAACGGCAGACTCTATTTCGATCTCGACGTATTTCCCGTTTCGGGAAAAGAACACGCTGCTCTGGTGGCGCTGGAAGACCAGACCCCGGCCATGGAAACTCGGCGGAAGGTCATCCAGAGGAACAACGAAATCACCCTGCTGAAGCAGGATCTGGAAAAGCGGAACCGGGAACTGCTGGCGGCCAATGAAAAACTGGATCTTCTCGGGAAGTCCCTGGCAGAAAAAAACGCTGACCTGAACCGTTTCCTGGAAATCATCCGGATCCAGAACCACGAACTGGAGACGAAGGTCCGGCAGAGGACCATGGAATTGCTGAACTCCCGGCTGGCGGTGATCGCCAGACTGGCCCGGGCCTCCGAATACCGGGACGTGGATACGGGGGACCACATATACCGCATCGGCAGGAGCTGCGTCCTCATCGGGGAAAAGGCCGGCCTGTCCCGGGAGGACCGGGACCGGTTTTTCCACGCCAGCCTGCTGCACGATGTGGGGAAGATCGGCGTGCCCGACTCCATTCTGCTCAAACCCGGAAGGCTGACTCGGGAAGAGTGGAGAATCATGAAGAGCCACACCACCATGGGAGCGGATCTTCTGGACCAGGACGATTTCGTCCTTTTCCGGCTGGCCCGGGACATCGCCCTGCACCATCATGAAAAGTGGAACGGGCTGGGCTATCCCGAGGGATTGACCGGGACGGCCATACCCATCATGAGCCGGATCTGCGCCATCGCCGACGTTTTCGACGCCCTGATGTCCCGCCGCCCCTACAAGGAGGCCTGGAACCTGGACCGGTCGGCGGAGTACATAAAAAAGGAATCCGGAGTCTCCTTCGACCCGGCCCTGGTGGAAGCCTTCTTCCTGGTGCTGGACGACATCGTCAGGCTGCGCCGGGAACCCGAGGGCATCGAACTTCTGTCTCCGGAACTGGGCTGATGGCGGACGTAGGGAAAGCGTCCCCGGCGGACCGCATCGTTTCGGTCCTTCGTTTCCATGGCCTCCTCTTCGATTCCGACGAGTACGAGCCGCTCCTGGAT
>JARKQW010000406.1 GCA_029974695.1 Syntrophobacteraceae bacterium
AGCGGAAGTAGACGTTGTTGGAGTTGGGAACGGGTTCGAGGGAATGGACCCGGCATCGGCGGAACCGGATTCCCATGTCCTTGGCCCGTTCGTAGTAACGCTCGAACTCCTTGCCGTGGGTCCTCATGTCCATGAAGAAAATGGACACTTCGAGGTCCTTGACGTGGTCCTTGGCGATCATGGCTTCCTTGATGGCGTAGGTGCAGCAAACCGACGAGCAATACCCGTTGGAAGCCTTGTTCAGGTCCCGGGACCCGATGCACTGGAGAAACGCCATGCGGCTCACGTCCTTGTGATCCGAAGGCCGAACCAGGTGTCCCTGGGTGGGACCCGAGGCCGAAAGGAGCCGTTCGAGCTCGAGGGACGTGATGACGTTGGGAAACATCCCGTAGCCCCAGGTGCGGATGCCCTTGGGATCAAAGGGAGCGAAGCCGGGAGCCAGGATCACGGCCCCGACGTTCAGGGTTCGTTCCCGTTCCCGGTCGTCCAACCGGATGGCCTGGGTGGGACAGAACTTTTCACAGGCCCTGCACTTGCCCTTCTCGAAGTAGATGCAGTGGTCCCGATCGATGGCGTATTTCTGGGGCACCGCTTGGGGATAGGGGATATAGATCGCCTTTCTCTGGGCGAGCTTTTCGTTGTATTCGTCCCCGACCTTCCGGGGGCACTTTTCGGCACAGGTCCCGCACGCAATGCAGGCTTCCACGTCCACGTAGCGCGGGTGTTCGAGGATTTCCACCCGGAAATTGCCGGGTTCCCCGGAGACCGAGACGACTTCGGTGAGGGGAAGAAGCTCGATGTTCAGATGCCGGCCGACCTCGACCAGCTTGGGAGAGATGATTCACATGGCACAGTCGTTGGTGGGAAAGGTCTTGTCCAGCTTGGCCATGGCCCCTCCGATGGCCGACTGCCTTTCCAGCAGGTAGACGTAGAAGCCGGAGTTGGCCGCATCCAGGGCCGCCTGCATCCCCGCGATGCCTCCTCCGACCACGACGATGGAGCCGTTGATCTGATCCGTCATGTTTGCCTCCTCTCTGGGACGGTTACCCCTCGTCGCCCTGTTTCGGCTCGAGGACCAAGGCGTCGGAGACCAGTTCCCAGATGTACTTGACCTCCACGTCCAAGTTGTATTCCTTGCGCAGACTCTTGAGGATTTGGTCCCGACAGTTGTGACAGGAAGTGACCACCAACTCCGCCTTGGTGTTGCGGATCTGGCGCTGCTTGATCCTTCCGTAAAAGACCCGCTCCTCCCGGAAGGGCAGGGCCCATGCTCCTCCACCCCCTCCGCAGCAATAATTGGCCTCCCGGTTGGGATACATTTCCACGAAATTTTCGCAGCATTGCCCCACGATCCAGCGGGGCTCCTCGAAATAGCCCCTCCCGAAGGCCTTCAGGGACTTTCTGCCGTAGTTGCAGGGGTCGTGATAGGTGGTGAGCTGGGGATGCACGGACTTATCCACCCGGATTTTGCCGCTTCGCAGATAGTCCGTGAGCAGGTCGAAGGTGGTGACGATTTCGAACCGTTTGAGGTCGTCCTTGAACCATTTTTCCAACCCGAACCGGGTTGCATAGTAGGCGTGGCCTCACTCGGGCAAGACGAGCTTCTTGCAGCCCAGCCGGTGGACGTTGTCCACGATCCGGCCCACCATGATTCTCACGGCATCGTCGTCGCCGGTGAAAAGTCCCCAGTTGACCCCTTCCCAGTTTTCCGACGGAATGGTCCAGGATTCCCCGGCGGCATAGAAGATCTTCCACCAGAACTTCATGTCGTCGGGTTCCCCGAATGGCTCCTTGGAATTGATGGTCAGAAGGAGATCGGCCCCTTCCACGTCCACGGGGGTCCGGAAACCGGGACAGCATTCCTCGGCCAGTTCCTCCCCCACCTCTTCGAGCAAACCCACGAACTCCGAGCGGGGGATTCCCAGGTTGTTGCCCCGGCGCAGGGCCATGAGCACCCCTTTGTGCAGGGGACCCGGGACCCGGTCCCGGTCCCGAAGCCACCGGATTTTCCGGAAGAGCTTCAAGAGTTCCACATTCATCGGACAGGCTTCTTCGCACTTCCCGCACAGGGTGCACTTCCAGGGCCAGTCCGAATCGATCACTTCCTGGATTCGACCCAAAAGGACCATCCGGATGATCTTTCGGGGATCCATTCCATCCACCCCCGATATGGGACACGCACTGGCGCAACTGCCGCAAGTGAGGCAGACGTCCGCCCACTGCGGATCCGTTCGCAGGGTGTTTGCTCTCGATCCCAGGGTTTTCACCTCCGGGACCCGCAACGACTGCTGGACCATGATTTCCTCCTTTCCCGGGGAAACGGTGACCTCTTTTCCCATCAGCTGGGCCATAACGCTTTCGGGAATGCCCTGGAGCCTGCAGAAACGGACGAGTTCCCCCTCGGTAATGAAATAACGCTTGGCCACCGAATTGGCGGCCCTCAGGGTCCCGCTACGGATCCAATTGCGCACCGTGTTGCGGTGGACTCCCAGCTTTTCCGCGAATTCTCCCACCCGAATTTCGATCATCGTCATCTCCCATTGAAGTTCGTAAAGCCCTCCGCGGGGAACTCCCCGACTGCCGGAACCCCGGGTCCTGCTCCGACATCGAGGGCACCCGCGAAGCACGATGCCCGGATCCCGCTGCCGAAGACGAACGATCGCCCATGGGGAACGGCGGTTTGAGCCTCCGGGGCGGATGGGTTCCTCACCCCGGTCCCCGACGGTCCGTTTGGGATCAGACAAGGTTCGGACAAGACTTTCACCCGGATAGGGTGAAGGATGGGCGGGGACCTTCCGGGAATGCCTGCCCCGGGAAGACCCCTCAGGCGGCTTTTGGCCGTGTGTTCACCGGGCGCAAAACGGGGGAGACGGGTTCCCGTTGCCGGGATCCGAGAACGTGCGGGGAGCCGTTCCCGTGGGTCGGTCCGGGGAGACCGGGAGGAAGCGCGCCGAAGGAAAGTCGGGATCGAATGCCGGGTCCGGGGAAGCCAAGGAGAAGCGAAGGAGAAGCGGAAGCCGGGGAGGAAGACGAGCGGGATGGGATCAAGAGGGCCTATGCAATTTTCTTAGAGCCTGGTTGGGACCCGGGTTTCGGGTCTCCAAATCCCCCTCCGTCCAAGAGTTGGTTTCTCTTCCGTTACGCCCATATCCTCATACCCCCGGTTCTTTTTCCCGGGGGGAGAAGGCCTTGGATTCGGCCCGCAGGCCGTTGTGCACTCGTGCTGTGCCATCTATGCCAACTGTGCAATGTGCGCCATTTTACACAAGCGGATGGGCATGTCAAGGAGAAAATGAGGGAAGGACAAAAGGAAGGTAAAACAATGTTTTCTTGATCCTCGAGGGGGCCGGGGAGCCTCGAAATCAAACCCGAAAAGCGCCCGCCCCCGAACCGCGGGGGCGGAAATCAAGAAAACCGAGGGAAAACGGGAAGGGAATCTCGCCGGGCAAGGAGGGTCGGAAACCACGCCCGGCCCCAAGAGAAGATCCGGGAAAAGCGGCCCCCGTCGGTCCCCGACCTGGAGACCCCGAGGCAATCTCCCTCGTTGCCGTCCCCCCGCGGGGTTTGGCGACGAGGAGGCGGGATGACGCATGAACCGAGGGTTCGGGACCGGGACGGGGGCCCCGGAAATTTCACCCACGGCAGCCCGTAGGAAGGCTTTCGGGGACCCACCCTTCCGGCAAGCCGCAACCGGAAGACCTATCGCTGCCCTTTTGCCCACATCTGCGATTCGGCGGGGATCGATCGCCGTCTCCGAGCGAACCCCGGCGGGTCCGCAACCATGAACCGGGGGTCGAGGCCGCAAGGCCGATACCCCCGGAACAGGTCCCAAGAGGAAGGCGACCCATGGGGTCGCAGGACCGTCCCCTGGACAAGAGTGGGATTGCGCCCTACACGCCTGGGGGGCGACCGGCCGGCCGCCCCCTACACCCTCCCCATGCACGGCAAAAGCCATACGGAGACCTGACCCCAGGGGGCGGTGATGTCGCCCATACGAGCGAAACCGCCGGCCGACGGCGGCGAACCCTCCGAGTTCCTCGTGTGAGGAGACGTCTCACGTGCAGTAGCAAAGATGTGGGAAAGGGTAGACCTCTAGAGTCCCGATTGGAGGCCGTTTAGCTCGATCCTCTCCCGCTCCTCATGCCGGATGGCGTGCACCAGGGTGAGGTATTCGCGAAGGTGGCGGGTGAGAAGAAAGTTGTTCCGCACGAACTGCCGGGCCTTTCTTCCCATCTCGAGCATATGCTCCCGATGTTTCAACAGGTACCGGATTCTCAGGGCCGCGCCCTCGGGACTGTTGACCAGAAAGCCCGTGTGGTGATTGACCACCTGCAGGCGGATTCCCCCGACGTCCCCGCCGATGACCGGCTTTCCCTTCCACATGGCCTCGGTCACCGTGAGGCCGAAGCCTTCCCGGGTGGACTTTTGCACCACAATCTGGGAAAAGCGCTGGAGGGCGTTGATTTCCCGGTGGGAGTCCGCGGGCAGAAGAAGCACATGAATGTGGGGATCGTCCCCCGCGGCCGTTCGCACCTCCCGGAGCACCTGTTCCCCTTCGGGGTCGTCCGTGGCTCCCCCTCCCGCCAGCACCAGTTGCAGCGGCGTGTATTCTTTGCACAGGCGATAGGCTCGAATCACCCCCACCGGGTCTTTGAACCGGTCGAAGCGGGAGATCTGGGTGATGGCGGTCCGTTTGGGGTCCAACCCGAATCGAACCGCTACGCCCAGGACCTCGTCCGGGGTCAGCTCCCGGTTCTTCTCGCTGAGTGGGTCGATGCTGGGGGCGATGAGGTAAAGGGGGTGAGGAAGGGGTTGGGCAAACTGGGCCAGGGACCAGACGCTGGCGTCATAGCCTTCCACAAAGCCGCGCAGATATTTCCAGACGGGACGATACGGGCGGCTCAGGTCGATGTGACAGCGCCAGATCCACTTTCCCCTTCTCCCGGAACAAAGGCGCAGGAGGGGAGCCGGCTGGGGATCATGGATAAAGACGACGTCCGCTTCTTCGAGGCTCGATCTCAATCGATCCGCGTTTTCTTCATTGGCTCCCTCGTAAGCCCGCAGGAGAGATCCGGGGATTTCGACCCGGTTTCCCTGGAGGGCGTTGTGAAAGCCCTTGGTGCACTGGTAAAACTCCTGGCTCCCGGTGACGACCTCCCATTCGGTATGGATCCCCAGCTCATTCTTGAGGGGAACGAGCCAGCTCAATATTTCCGCCACTCCGCCGCCCTCTCGAGTCGAATTCACGTGTACGACCTTCAACCCTCTCAGCGGCTCCGCCAGCTGCCGGAGGTGATCCACCACCTCTTCTCCCACGATCTGGGCATACTTCTGCAAAAGACCGTTCACTTGAATCCCCTCACACTGCATAGGCTTTTAGGACTTCCTCGAATTCCCGCCGCAATTCGGCAAGGGTCGTGAAGTATGGATCCACGTTCCCAAGGATCTCCGCCAGTTCCGACCAATCCCCGTCAAGGCTCATCAACCACGCACTGAAATCGTTCTTTCCGATGGGCGCTCGGCGCCGGGCATCCACGAAGTGGTAGAAAACACTCCCCAGGGGCAGCTGCCCGATACGATCCCTCAGTTCCCGGGGGTGCGAAATGCGAATGCGGGTATCGAACACCACGATCCGGGAACGAATGAAATGAAACGCCTGGCCGGTGCGGGACCAGGGCACCATTTCCGTTTCATCCAGCCGCTCTTCGATGACCTCCAGCAGTTCCCGGCGCAGTTCTTCGAGGTCCCGGTAGTGGGTGGGATCGATGAGGGCCAGTCGTTCGGCAAGGCCGGGATCATGAAGGCCCCGCCAGGCCCACGCGGCGAAATCGTTCATGTACTCCGGCTCATCGAAGCGAGGTTGCAGCATCCCACCCCAAAAGTGGTGATAGATGCAACCGGGGTGCACCGTGAGGAGATGATCTCGCATCTCCCGCAGGTTCTGGGCATGCTCTCCCGTGGCAATGGCAATGAGAGCACAGTCCTTGACGGCAAAGGGATCGGCCATGGTCCATCCTTATGTCCGGTTGGAAACTGTCCGGGCCTTTCTCCGCCATTGGCCGAGAAGGGCCACGGGAAAACGCTCCAGCACTCTTCCCAGGGGCAGGGCATTATTCTCCCCGTAAAGAGACTGGGCGGTAAACTCATTGCGCCAGCGGACCGGAGCCTCTTGGGGAAGGAGGATCCGGGTGTCCTGCCAAACCGGATCGCCCAAGGGATCTCGGCCGGCTTCGACCACCGAGGTCAGGAACCGGGGCACCACCGTAACGGCCCATTCGTTCCTGTATTGTCTGGCAAACGCAAGAACATGGTCTTTTCGGCCGCCTTCCACCCTCAACGGCAGGTACCCTCCCTTGCGGTAAAGGTCCGGCCGTTCCCTGCGATCCTGCAGTCCCCTCCAGATGACGAACTGCTTGATCCTTCCGTCCGCACGGCAGGTCAACAGGTCGGCAAGAAGGTGGGCAGGGTTCCTCCTCCAGGCGGATTCCAGGTCGGCCAGGGAGGAGCTCCTGGCGGCAAAGTCCACGGGGCGTCGGTTATCGGGGTCCACCAGGGAAAGGTCCCACAGTTCCGTGCCCTGGTAGAAGTCCGGCACTCCGGGGGCCGTGATCTTGACCAGGGTCTGGGCCAGGGAGTTGAAGACTCCGTAGAACGCGATTTTTCTTTGAAAGGGCGGGAAGTCTTCCAGGAAGGGATTCCGGGGAGAGGGGGTCAAAAGGGTCCGAACAAAGTCGAGGTAGGCCTCTTCATAGGCCGTGTCCGGCTTGATCCACGCGGTATGGACCTTGGCCTCCCTCACGGCCTTGATGACGTAGGCTTCCATTCGGTCCCGGAATTCCCGCCCCCAGGGTCCTCCAAAGGGGGCGGCCCCCACCAGGGTCTGGTAGAGGAAATACTCGTCGTTTTTGTCCGGAGCCTCCACACCCCCGAGGCGGCGCTTGTTCCGACGGTTCCATTGGCTCCACTTCTTCAGGCACAGTTCCCATTCCCCGGGGATCTCCGAGAGCACGTGGATCCTCGCTCGAACGTCCTCTCCCCGCTTGGTGTCGTGGGTGGCGGTGGCGTTCATGGACTGGGGCTGTCGGGCCGCCCGCAGACCCATGTACTCATGGAACTCGTCGCCGGACACCCCGAACCGTTGAGGATTTCCCCCCACCTCGTTCAGGGAAATGAGCCGGTTGTAGACGTACAGGGTGGTGTCTTCGAACCCCTTGGCCATGAGGGGACCGGTGAACTGCTGGAACCTCATGATCACGTGGACCCACCGGTCTCTGTCTTCCTCCCGGAGGGACCCGTCCAGATTCAGAGACAGGAGGTCCTGGAGGAAAGAAAGCTCGTAGGTCAGGGCCGGAACACGATCCGCCGCTTGGGCCGCCGCCTGCCGGATGGCGGCCAGGTCTTCCTCCCGCAGGGTCTTACCGCTGAGGTAGGTGCGGTAGACCGGGAAGTAGGACATCACCTCCGTCATGGCCCGTCTCAGGCCGTACAGGGTGATGTCGCTTCCCTGCCGAGTGCGCCCCGAGATGGATTTGATCAGGTGGGCCAGGCCGTCGATGTCCCCGGTCATGTGTCGGGCGATGAACAGCCGTTTTTTCTCGGCGACCATATCCACGAAGGGTTGCCCGGTCCCTCCGTGGCGGGCGTAGATTCGGCCGAACCGGCCTTCGTGTTCCCTGCGGCAAAACAGCTCGTTGACCCGGTTGAGAAAATCGTAGCCGGTCGTTCCCTGCACCGGCCAGAAATCCGGCAGGGATTCGTCCCGATCGAGGACCTTTTCCACCACCAGGTAGGTCCCACGGGCCTCCTGGCGCAGGCGGCTCAGGTACTGGGTCGGGTCGTACAGGCCGTCGATGTGATCCACTCTCAGGCCGGTGAACACCTTCTCCTTCACCAGCTTCAGCACCAGGGCATGAGTCTCCTGGAAGACCTTCTTGTCTTCCATGCGCAGGGAGATGAGATCGTTGATATTGAAAAACCGCCGGTAATTGATCTCCTCGGTGGCCACTTTCCAGAAGGCCAGGCGAAAGTGTTGTTGGGCCAAAAGACCCTCCAGGGCCGCGAAACGGTTGGGTCCGCCTTCCCGGCCGTTGAGGCGCTCCAGGTTTCCGTCCACGTGCTCTCGAATCCGAAGATTGGTCGTGTGGAGCTCCCACAAAACCCGCTTGATGAACCGGATCTGCCCGTAGCGCTCGTCCCGGGCTTCCCGGCCGGGCAAGGTTTTGAGCACATAAAGGGTCCCCAGGAGCTTGATGAAATCGGGGTCTTCTTCTCCCAGGTCTTTTTTCAGGGTTCCCAGGTTCGGGGTCAACACCTCGCTGTAGGATTCCACTTTCAGGGGAAATCGGAGATCATAGTAGTGGACCTTGAAGCCGTCGGGTCCGTAGGACACCCGGATTTCCCCCTCATCGAGGCATTCCCCGTAGAATCTTCCCAGGAAAGGGGCGAGGACGTGGTCCTTGAGATCGTCGTGGGGATGGTTCCAATCGATATCGAAGAAGGGATAGTAGTTGGAGTTTTCGCGGTTTTCGAGGACGTCCATGAGCATGGAATTGTCCGGATCGAAGGCCATGTGGTTGGGAACGATGTCCTGGATCCATCCCAGTCCGTGCTCCTTCACTCCTTCCACAAGGCGCCGGAAATCCTTCTCGCTCCCCAGTTCCGGGTTCAATTCCCGGGGCTCCACCAGGTCGTAGCCGTGAGCGCTCCCCTTTCTGGCCCGGAGGATGGGAGATAGGTACAGGTCGCTGATCCCCAGGGCGGCCAGGTAGGCCAGGATTTCGTTCAAGGCCTGGAACCCGAATTCCCGGTTCATCTGAATGCGGTAGGTGGCCAGCGGGGTGCGAATCATGGGACCCCCACGCCCAGGTGATCCCCCAGATCGAGAAAAACCCGGGTCCATTCGGCTGCCCGGGCATCCCCTTCCCCGGCTCGACCCCGGACCTCGGGGAAGGCGCTTCGAGCCACGGCGAAATAGCGATTCTGGGCCTCCCACAGGTCCAGGTCCAGGCCCGATTCATTTAAAAGCCGAAAGAGCCGTTCGATCCTTTCCAGTCTTTCCAGGTCGGCGGGGTCCTCGGCGAACTCCGCCATGATCCGGCTCAGTTTCATTTCCACGCCGAACCCCAGGGCGTTGCTGTCCAAGTGCACGGACCATCTTCGGGCTTCATGGATTCGACGCTCCAGGAGATCCAGGTCCGGCTCCTTGCTTTGGAAGATCTTGCGAAGGTCCGTGTTCACCAGGAACTCGGCGGCCACCTCGAGGTGCCGGGGAAGAGGTCTCTGGAGCTCCTGGAGGAAATTCATGAGGGGGTAGTTCCTTTCCACCATTTGGGCAAAGAGGAACTCCGCCTCCTCGAGCCCCGGGGCCAGGACCTGCTCCAGGACCTTTTGCTGGCGGTCCCGAAACAGGTGCCACAGGGTGTAGAGGTTCCCCTGAAAGGTTCGGTCCATTAGGCGGACCAGCTCCGGAATGTCCGCCCGGGCGAAGGGAGCCTCGAACTCTTCCGACATTTGGTGGAAACGGTTTTCCTCCTCGGCGCCCAGAACGCCGCACGTTACGTTGTGTCCCCCCAGGTGAAGGGCGGCATAGAAAAGACGGGTTTCTTCCCGGGTAACCTCCGATCGGATGTCCAACCGGCCCGCTTCGAGCTTCAGGACCCCGGCCTGCATACTCTCGTGGGAGGTACGTTCCACCCGATAGGAGTCGATGAGGGCGCTTTCCTGGGTTTCCTCGAAAAGAGAGGTGATGGCGTAATGGGCCGCCACCCGGGGAAGATCGATCCTCGAAGGCTTCACGTACCGTTCGTAGACCCTCCTGCCGTTGCCCAGCTCCGGGATATTGGAAGGCGCCTCCTCGAGGATTTCCAGGAAGGATTCCTCGAAGTCCGTTCCCAGGGTCTCCCGGGCCAGCTGGATGGCCCGGGCGGCATATTTTATGACCTGGGTGGCTTCGAGCCCCGAGATCTCGTCAAAAAACCACCCGCAACTGGTGTACATGAGCATGGTATGCCGCTGCATCTCGAGAAGCTTCAACAAACGAGTCCGGATTTCCGGGGAAATCTCCCCCACGGCATGTCGACGGAAAAACGCCTCGACACTCTCCCGGGAACGATCCACAACCACATCGATGTATTCGTTTCGCGCCTTCCAGGGATCCGCCAGGTAGTTGGACGCCTCCCGTTCGAAATAAGGCGTCACCCAGTCCCGAAGCTGATCCATGGCTCGACGGAGGGGGGCGCGCCACTGCTGGTTCCATGGGGGGCGGGACCCGCTCGAGCACCCGCAATGGGCCCTCCACCGCTCGACCCCGTGGATGCAGCTCCACGAGGTGTTTTCCACGATCTCGACTTCCTGGGTGGGAGGGTGTCGTTCGAGGTATTCTCCATAGACCGTTACCCGCACGGTTTCGTTGGCTTCCATGTGATAGAGGGCATAGGCCAGGGCCATGTCCCCCTTGCGATGATGATGCCCGTAGGTTTCTCCGTCCGTGGCCACATGCACGATCTGGGGATGTGCCCGCTCGGGGGAGAAGGCTCCCAGCATCCGATCCGCAAGGGCTTCTCCGTTGTTCAAGAGCCCCCCGAAAGCCACCTCCCGGGCGATGGGACCGTCGTAGAAGAACAGGTGGATTTTTCGCCCCGAGGGGAGCA
>JARKQW010000416.1 GCA_029974695.1 Syntrophobacteraceae bacterium
AGCCCCAGGACGCCGAGGCTCTGCTCCAGAACATCTCGCCCCACAGCCGGGACAGGAAGTTCATTTCCATCGTCGCCGGAAAGACCCTGGCCCGTCTCGGGCGGCATCTCCGCAGTCCCTACCTCGCCCGCTTCATGCCGAACCTGGCGGCGGTCCACGGGAAAGCCGCCGTGGGGGTTTCCTTCGGCGACCTCCCCCGGGACCAGGCGGGGGAGGGCTTCCGGCGGGAGGCCCTGGAGATGGCCGCCGTTCTGGGCGGGGCGGTGGAGGTGCCGGAGAGCCTCCTCCCGGTGATGACCGGCCTGTCCGGCTCGGGCATCGCCTTCGTCTTTTCCTTCGTTCACGCCCTGGCCCTGGGGGGCGTCAAATCCGGGCTGGCCTATGACCGGGCCCTGGCCGTGGCGGTTTCGGTGGTGGAGGGGGCAGCGGCGGTCCTCCGGGCGGGGGGAGAGAACCCGGCGGCCCTGATTTCCCGGGTGGCGTCCCCGGCGGGGACCACCATCGCGGGTCTCCAGGAACTGGAGGACGCAGGCTTCACCGCCGGGGTCATGCGTGCCGTGGAAGCGGCCTCTCTCCGGGCCCGGGAACTGGAAGGAGCCTGATCCGAGTCAGTTGCCGATGAAATGCTGATCAATGAAATGTATCAGCCTGGCGCTGTAATCGGCGGTGTTCCCGGGATTCCAGCCCCCATGCCCCTCACCGGTGTACATCGTTTTCTCATTGTACACTCCCGCCGTGTCCAGTGCGCCATGCAGCAGGTCCATCTGTGTGGGGGGAACGAGAGGGTCTTCCGATCCGTAAAAAGAGATTGTTTTCGGTGCGCGTGAAGTAATGTGACAAGCCGGACTCGTCTCTTCCCAAAGGCCGGGGTTCTGGCCGTAGGTTTCGGGGCCGATAAAAAAAGACAGGGCCGTGGCGAAGGCCTCATTTCCTGCGAGAGACGGATCGGTGAAATCCGCGGGGCCCACGGTGTTGCATATGCCCTTGACCGAATGCGGGGTGTCGTATTTGTAACCGTAAAGCATGGCCAGATGGGCGCCGGCGGAAACCCCCAGCAAAAAATAATCCTGGGAAATTCCGTATCGCGGCTTTTTGATCTCTTCCAGGGCAAGACCGATATCCTCTATTTGTTTGGGGTATCCCGGACTCGCCTCCGTCCCAGGCGGTACTCCAGATTGACGATGGCCTGTTCCGGGTACAGCGACTTCAGGTTATGGTAATAACTTTCCATATCCGCCCTGCTCCCGGCGCTCCATCCTCCTCCATGGATCAAGAAAAAAACCTTGGTGGAATCGCTTCTATAGGCGGGTAAATAAATATCCATGATCTGAGTCGGGTCTTCCCCATAGGGGATATTGCGCAGTTCATGAGATGAATCGGCGGGATATGTGGGATCGTTAAAAAAATGGTCGCCCTTTCCACATGAAAAAAGGGACAGAGCATAGACCAGGACGCATAAGATTTTTACCGGCTCCATATCGTGTGGATAGTCATCTTCCCCCTGCGCGAATCGGACCGTTCGGATTGAGCCCGTCTGTGACGGCTATCATTGTATTTTATAACCCGCGAAAAGAAAATATTCCGGTTTTTTTCCGCACGGACCGCAGGAGAGGAGATTAATTGTTTTTCCAATCCGGTTCAGGCTTGTCCGGATTGACCGGTTTGTTCTGTTTACCGGGAACAGGCCCTTCAGCATCTCCTTGCCAGGTCCGCCGGGAAGGGCTATTATCCTCCTACCATGATTGACCTGAAATTCCTCAAAGAGAACCTCCCCGCGGTGGAGCAGAAC
>JARKQW010000440.1 GCA_029974695.1 Syntrophobacteraceae bacterium
TTCCGCAAAGGACGAGATCCACGTTCCCCATCTTGCGAATGGCGGCGGAGAGGGTGGTGGAAGTGGCCCAGGTATCGGAGCCCGCGAAGGCTCGGTCGCTGAGGAGCACCGCCTCGTCCGCGCCGCGGGAGAGGGTGTCCCGGAGGGCTTCCTCGGCCTGGGGCGGCCCCATGGTGAGGACGGTAATGAGGGCATTGAGCCGGTCTTTGATCTGCAGGGCCGCTTCCAAGGCGAAAAGATCGAAGGGATTGACGATGGATTCCACCCCCTGCCGCACCAGGGTATGGGTGTCGGGATCAATGCGGACGTTCTTGGTGTCGGGCACCTGTTTGATGCAAACCACGAGGTGCATGACGGTCTCCTCTCAGAAAAAGGACTCCTTGAGTCGGCCGTACTCCTTGTTGAGTTCCTGGCCGATGATGTTTCGCTGGATTTCGTTGGTCCCTTCGTAGATCTGGAGGATCTTGGCATCCCGCATCATTTTCTCCACGGGGTAGTCCTGCATGTAGCCGTATCCCCCCAGGACCTGGACTGCCTGGGTGGCCACTTCCATGGCCACATCCCCGGCGAAGACCTTACACATGGCCGCCACCTTACTGGAATCGGCAGGGTCCGTGTCCATGTAGCGGGCCGCACAGTAGATCAGAGCGCGGGAGGCTTCGGTCTTGGTCGCCATGTCCGCCAGTTTGTGCTGAATGGCCTGGAAGTGGATGATGGGCTTGCCGAACTGGACCCGCTTGCGGGCATATTCCACGGCGATGTCCAGGGCTCCCTGGGCCAGGCCGACGCCCAGCGCCCCGATTCCCGGGCGGGACTTGTCGAAGGTCTTCATGGCAATGATGAATCCCAGGCCCTCCCGGCCGATGATGCGGTCCTTGGGAATCCGGCAGTCCTGGAAAACCAGCTCCCGGGTGGCCGAAGCCCGGATGCCCAGCTTCTTTTCCTTCTTCCCGAAGGAAAACCCCGGGTCCCCTTTTTCCACCACAAAGAAGCTGGCCCCCCGGGGCCCTTTGGTCCGGTCGGTGATGGCCAAGACCGAATAGATCTCCGCCTCCCCCCCGTTGGTGATCCACTGCTTGGTTCCGTTAAGGACGTAGAATTCCCCGTCCCGGACGGCGGTGGTCTTCACCCCGGAAACGTCGCTGCCCGCACCGGACTCGGTGAGGGCGAAGGCAGCCAATTTTTGGCCGCTGGCAATGAGGGGAAGGTATTTCTTCTTCAAGTCCTCGCTCCCGTAAAGGAGGATGGGATAGGCTCCCAGGCCGCTGGCCGCAAAAGAGGTGGCCACCCCGATGCAGGACTCGGCCAGTTTTTCCACGGCCAGGCAGTTCTCGAAGATTCCCCCTCCCAATCCCCCGTATTCCTCGGGGATGTAAAGTCCGAACAGGTCCGATTGGGCGAGCACCTTCATGACGTCCCAGGGGAAGGCCTCCTGTTCGTCCAACTGGGCCCGCACGGGCCGGACCTTCTCCCGTGCCACCTGGGCAGCCAGCTCCTGAATCATTTTTTGGTCTTCGGTCAAGAAATAATCCACCGTGCTTTCTCCTTTTGGGAAAATTCCTTCCCCCCGGCATAAGGGGGGGGGACGGTGACGGGGGACCGGGGCGGCAAGGCTACTTCGGGCTGAATCCCCACTTGGTTTTGAGGCTCTCCAACATCAACACGGCATTGTGATGTTTCAGTTCCGCCAGAACCCCATCCCTCTCCAGTTCCTCGGCAATCCGGGGAAAAATTCCGTCTTGGACCAACCGGGAAGCCAAGACCACGGCACCGGCAACTGCAGGCCCCCGGGAGCGTCCGTGGGCCACGACCACCGGTTTTTGGATCCCCAGTAAAGGGGCCCCCCCCACATTCTGATAGTGATGAACCCGTTGAAACCGACTGAACGTCTGGCTCAGCTTTTCCCGGGTGACCCCATCCCTGGAATCCAATTGAGCTTCGAGCAACTGGAGCAGGGCTTCGGAGAGTCCTTCGATCATTTTCAGCAAGATGTTCCCGGTAAAACCGTCGCAGACAACGGCGTCCGCCTGGTCTCCAAAAAGACCGTGGGGCTCGATGTTTCCCACGAAGTTGAGGCGGGACCTGCTGAGCAGGGCATGGGCTCGCTGGACCACCTTGGGTCCCTTGACGGGTTCCTGCCCCAGGTTGACCAGTCCTACCCGGGTCTTTGGGGCCCCCTCGGTAACCTTGAGATACGCTTGGGCCAATGCGGCGGATTGAGCGAGGTGAATCCCGTGGGCCTCGGGATGGGCACCTACATCCAGCAGGAGCACTTTCCCCCCGGGGGTGGGGATGGGAGCGACCATGGCGGGGCGTCTCAATCCCGGGATCAGGCCCACGAAATGCTTGGCCGTGGCCACAATGGCGGCACTGTTGCCCGCGCTCACCACGGCATCCGCGGTCCCGGCGGCCAGGGCCCCCATGGCCATGCACAAAGAGGCTTCCCTCTTTTTCCGGATGGCCATGGGACCGGCTTCTCCCATGCCGATGTTCTCGGGTGCATGGACGATGCGCACGTTCGGAGGAACCGCCCCTCCCAATTGTTCGAGGACCTTCCGCGTCCTCCCCTCATCTCCGTAAAGTAGAATCTCCGCGTCCCCTTGCCCTCTTGCCAGGAGGACCCCTTCGATGAGCGCCTCCGGGGCGTGGTCTCCCCCCATGGCGTCTACGGCAATCCTCATGGGCAAAGACCCCTTGCGGTCCGGCTCGCGGGACTAATCTTCTTCGAATTCCAACACGGGACGGTCATGATAATAGCCGCACGTTGGACAGACTCGATGGGGCAGCCTCATTTCACTGCACTGGGGGCAGCGGGACAGGGAGGGTCCGGAGAGGTGCAGGTGAGACCGTCGCTTGTTGCGTCGGGCCTTGGACGTTTTTCGTTTGGGTACCCCCATGGTTCATTCTCCTCTTCTGGTTTCAAAATTCCCCAAAAACGGTCGCGACCGCCCGGCCCCGGGAGCTTCCCCGCAAAAGGCCGTCCTGCCGACCGCCCCGGGAAGGGCAGTCAAGTCTCCGTCCTGTGCCGGATTCCAAGGGGACGTTATTTTCGGAGGTCCTCAGGATTGGGAAGCTCTTGCCTGATGGCTTCCAGCTTGGCAAACGGCGAATCCTTGGGCTTCTTTGCACACCCGCAGGATTCATCGTTGAGGTTTGCACCACAGCGGGGACAGAGACCGAGGCATTCTTCCGAGCACAACACCTTGACGGGGAGACCGAGAAGGATCTGTTCCAGGACCAGTTGGTCGATATCGATGACTTCGCCATCGAAGAATTCATAGTTCAACTCATCGGCCTCCAGCTGGGTTTCTTCCTGGGCCGGGGCCTTTTGCTGCTCGTAGAGAAACACGTTCACCGCTTCGTCCAGGCCTTGGGTAAGGCCCTTGAGGCAGCGATGGCAGGTGAGCCCAAGGGTCCCTCGAACCTTTCCCTCGATCCGGATGTGATCGGTCAACTTGTCGATCTCGAGGTCCACGTTGAGCGGCTTTGCCAGCGTCACGTCAAAGGGATCCCGGGGCGGCAGATGTTGTTTGAGCTGTCCGTCATCCCAATGAAAGTGAAGGGTCCTTCCCCCTTGGGGGATTTCATCCACGCGAACCCTCATGGTTCCCTCTCGCCTACCTGTGGAAATGGGTGAGTATAGAAATCCTCTTCAGCGTGTCAAGGAATTTTAATCCTTCCCCGGGATGAGGTCAAAGACCAATCCCCGTCCCCGCCGTTCTTCTTCCCCGTTCCCCCTTTATATCTTCCGTGTCAACTGCTTCACGAGGTCTTCGCCCACTTCCTCAAAAACCTTCTTCCACATGCCCCGGGCAAACGCCCCTTCGCCGAAAGAAATGTCCCTCTTGGTCTCCGCCGAGGCAAGGACCGTTGCGCCCTGGATCAATTCCGCCCGCACATACAAGACGGTACTGAACCCCACGGGGAGAAGAGTCCGCCCAATGGCGTTCCCCTTCTTGTACTTGAGCACATGGGCCTTGATTTGCAGGGGGGCGTCCCCAGAAGGTCCCGCAGCCAGCATTCCCCGCTTCTTCAATCCGTCTTCCAGGCCGTTCCAAAGCAACCCGATCACGTCCACGTCGAACAGCTTTCCCGTGTCGTTGGACACGTCGGCCACGCGAATCTTCACATCCGAGCGAACGGCCGCCGTCGGCTCCGAAATCAGTTCCCCCTTGTTGGACGCACAACCCCAAAACGCGCACAACATCAGAAGCAAAGCGAACCACTTGACGGATTCTCTCATGATCCTGTTCCCTTCCACCCTTGCCGCCGAGGCGATGAAAAGCCCTTGATCCCGTTGCGTCCCTCCGTTTTTTCTTGCCGGCCCATACTGCCAGATGAGACTCCAATGGGCAAGTTTTCTCTGTGCCCTTGCCAACCGGTGCCGTACAGGTTTTCCTTTTCATAAGAACACGAATGCGTTACCTTTTCGGCGATTTGTTCGGCCCAGTCCTTTGCAAACGATCGGATGGAGCATTTCTGAAGGAGCACGATTTCCATGGATGCAGTGATCACGCGATTTCCTCCCAGCCCGACGGGGGAGCTTCACATTGGAGGGGCGAGAACCGCCCTTTTCAACTGGCTGTTTGCACGACACTACGGGGGAAAGTTCATTCTCCGCATCGAAGACACGGACCAGGTGCGGTCTACCGAAGCTTCCATCCGGACCATTCTGGAGGCCATGGAATGGCTCTCCCTGGAATGGGACGAAGGACCTTACTTTCAAACCCAGCGATTGGACCTCTACCGGGAATACCTGGCCCGGCTCCTGGCTACGGGGCACGCCTACTACTGCGAATGCACTCCCCAGGAACTGGAAGCCCGAAGGCGGGCGGCCATGGAAGCCGGGAAGAAGCCCAAGTACGACGGACGATGCCGGGACCGGGGATTGGGACCGGGGAACAACCGGGTGATCCGGTTTCGCAGTCCGGAGGTCGGCACCACCGTCCTGAACGACTTGATCAAGGGTCCGATCTTCTTCGATAACTCGGAACTGGACGATCTCGTGCTCCAGAAAAGCGACGGGATGGCCACATACAATTTTGCCGTAGTCGTGGACGACATCACCATGAACATCTCCCACATCATCCGGGGAGACGACCATGTGAACAACACCCCCCGGCAGATCCTCATCTACCAGGCCCTGGGCATTCCTCTGCCCCAATTTGCCCACGTTCCCATGATCCTGGGCGAAGATCGGACTCGACTCTCCAAGCGACACGGGGCCACATCCGTCATGGCCTACAAGGAGATGGGGTTCCTTCCCGAGGCCCTGCTCAACTACCTGGTTCGCCTGGGCTGGTCCCATGGAGACCAGGAGATCTTCGGGCGCGAAGAACTCATCGAAAAGTTTACCCTGGATCACGTGGGAACGGCGGCCGGGGTTTTCAACCCGGAAAAGCTCCTGTGGTTGAATGCCCATTACATCAAGGAAAGGGCACCCGCCTCCCTGGTG
>JARKQW010000461.1 GCA_029974695.1 Syntrophobacteraceae bacterium
CCACCACCCTGGTCATGATGAGCATCCTTCTTTTCGGGATCATGGGGTACCGGTCTTTGCCGGTAAGTGAGCTCCCCAACGTGGACTTTCCCACCATTCTGGTGAGTGCCAACCTCCCGGGGTCCAGCCCGGAAACCATGGCCTCCTCAGTGGCGACGCCTTTGGAGCGCGAGTTCTCCACCATCGCGGGTCTGGATTCCATGACTTCCACCAGCGCCCTGGGGGTCACCCAGATCACCCTCCAGTTTTCCCTGGACCGGGACATCGACGGGGCGGCCCAGGATGTCCAGACGGCCATCTCCAAGGCCCAGACCCTGCTGCCTTCGGACATGCCCGCCCCTCCCTCCTATCGAAAGGTAAACCCGGCAGACCAGGCGATCCTCTACCTGGCGGTTAGTTCCCGGATCCTCCCCTTGTCCACGGTGCACGAATACGCCGAAACCCTCATGGCCCAGCGCATCTCCATGGTGAGCGGGGTTGCCCAGGTCCAGATTTTTGGGGCACAAAAATACGCCGTGCGGGTTCGCGTGAACCCCGAAACCCTGAGCAAGCTGGGAATCGGCCTGGACGAAGTGGAGAAAGCCATCGTCCGGGCGAATGTGAACCTGCCCACGGGAACCCTGTACGGGACCCACCAGGCTTTCACCGTGCAGGCCACGGGGCAGTTGATGGAAGCTGCCGCCTATCGGCCCCTCATCGTTGCCTATCGGAACGGTTCCCCCGTTCGCATCGAAGACATCGGTCAGGTGACGGACGGGGTCGAGAACGACAAGATCGCCAGCTGGTTCGTGGACCAGGGACTTCCCGTCCGGGCCATAGTGCTGGCCATCCAGCGTCAGCCGGGCACCAACACCGTCGAGGTGGCCAACTCCATCAAGGGCCTTCTTCCCATGTTTCGTGCCCAGATGCCCGCCTCTCTGGATCTGAACATTCTCTACGACCGCTCCACCTCGATTCATGATTCCATCGAAGACGTGAAGCTGACCATGTATCTGAGCATCCTCCTGGTGGTGCTGGTGATTTTCCTGTTTCTTCGCAACCTCTCGGCAACCACCATTCCCAGTCTGGCCCTTCCCATGTCCATTGTGGGGACCTTCGCCGTGATGTACCTGCTGGGATTCAGCCTGGACAACCTGTCCCTGATGGCCCTGACCCTCAGCGTGGGGTTCGTGGTGGACGACGCCATCGTCATGCTCGAAAACATCGTGCGCCACATGGAGATGGGGAAGGGGAGGCTCCAGGCGGCCCTGGACGGGTCCCGGGAGATCGGGTTCACCATCTTGTCCATGACTTTGTCCCTGGCGGCGGTGTTCATCCCCCTTCTCTTCATGGGGGGGATCTTGGGGCGGCTGCTCCATGAATTCGCCGTGACCATCGGAGCGGCCATCCTGGTTTCCGGTTTCGTTTCCCTGTCTCTTTCTCCCATGCTTTGCAGCAGATTCCTGGCCGCTCCGGGAGAAGAACGGCGCGGTCGGATCTACGTCGCTTCGGAACGGTTCTTCCAGGGAATGCTCCACTGCTACGATGCCAGTCTTCGGTGGGTCTTACGGCATCGAGGGTGGACCATGGCGCTTTCCGTCGGGTTGCTGATCGTGACCGTGTATCTTTTCGTGGTGGTCCCCAAGGACTTCGTTCCCAGCCAGGACACGGGACAGATTTTCGGTTTCACCGAGGCGGCCCAGGGGATTTCTTTCGAGGCCATGGTGGAACGGCAGATGGAAGTGGTGAACGTGGTCCTGCAGGACCCGGCGGTGGAAGCCTTCATGTCCACGGTGGGGGCTACCGGCGCCAGCCCCACGGGAAACACGGGCCGCCTCTCCGTTCGACTCAAGCCCCGGGAGGAAAGGGACGCCAACGCCGACGAGGTGATTCAGAGGCTGCGGCGAAAGTTGGCTTCGGTTTTCGGAATCAATACTTTTCTGCAGAACCCGCCCGCCATCCGGATCGGGGGCCGACTCACCAAGAGCCTTTACCAGTACACGCTTCAATCGCCCGAAATTGGGGAACTGTATACCTGGGCTCCGCAATTGGAAGCCCGGCTGCGCACTCTGCCCGGGCTTCAGGACGTGACCAGCGACCTTCAGATCACCAACCCCCAGGTGGTGGTGGAAATCGAGCGGGACAAGGCCCTGGCCCTGGGAGTCACCGCGGAACAGATCGAAAACACCCTGTACAATGCCTACGGTTCCCGCCAGATCTCCACCATCTACACCCCCACCAACCAGTACCGGGTGATCCTCGAGGTGCAGCCGGAATTCCAAATGTCTCCGGCCGCCCTGTCCATGCTCTATGTGCGATCCAATACGGGTCGCCTGGTTCCCATCTCCACCGTGGCCCGGCTGACCCAGAGTGTGGGGCCCCTCACCGTGAACCACACCGGTCAGCTGGCTTCCGTGACCGTATCGTTCAACCTCAAGCCCGGGGTGGCCCTCGGGGAAGCGGTGAAGCAAATCGAACGGGCCGTCCGGGACCTTCGGCTTCCGGCGAGCATCACCACGAGCTTCCAGGGGACGGCCCAGCAGTTCCAGTCCTCCATGAAAGGGTTGCTGGTCCTTCTCATCGTGGCAATCCTGGTGATCTACATCGTCCTTGGAATCCTGTACGAGAGCTTCATCCATCCCCTCACCATCCTTTCGGGTCTTCCGGCCGCGGGTGTGGGCGCCCTGTTGACCTTGATGAACTACAACGTGGATTTGAGCATCTATGCCATTGTGGGCATCATCATGCTCGTGGGAATCTTAAACAAAAACGCCATCATGATGATCGATTTTGCCTTGAGTGCCCAGAGAAACGACGGGAAGAGTCCGGGAGAGGCCATCTACGACGGGTGCATCCTCCGGTTTCGCCCCATCATGATGACCACCATGGCGGCGCTCATGGGAACCCTGCCCATCGCCCTGGGGTTCGGGGCCGGGGCCGAGGCTCGGCGGCCCCTGGGGCTGGCGGTGGTCGGAGGATTGCTCCTTTCCCAGTTCCTCACCCTGTACATCACCCCCGTGGTGTACCTGTATATGGAATCGGTCCAGACATGGGTTGCCCGGCGGGTCAAGACCGGCAGGGGGTCCGGAGACCGGGCGGGTCCCAAAAAGGAATCTCCGGTTGCCGTGGATGAATTCCCGTAGCCCCTCGATCGAGGGAGGTTTCCCGAGGGTTGTGTTGCTGTTCCTTGACTCCATCTGAAGCGAGAGTGAACCCTGCATGAACATTCCGGAGCTCTTTATCCGCCGACCCGTTACCACCACCCTGGTCATGA
>JARKQW010000477.1 GCA_029974695.1 Syntrophobacteraceae bacterium
GAAGGAACCACCCTGGGAATGAGCATGGATGTCTGGAAGACCAAGCCCGTTGCCGCCACGGACGTGGGCAGCAACAATTATCGTTCTTCGCGGGAACCCATTTCCGTGCAGCCGTCAACCGCCCTGGACCAGGATCAGAATGTGAGGATCTATTTCGGAACGGGGAAGTTCGACAACCTGGAAGGGACAAGCAACGACAAGACGGACACCGCCAAGATGTCCTTTTACAACCTGGTGGACAGCAGCCAACGCCCCAGCATCACTGCGGCATCCTCGGTGACAAAGATCAGCGACAGCCCGACCCGCTTCACCGCATCGGGCGGCATTGCCTCGGGCTTCAAAATGTACAACTTCGGCATCGACATCAACCTCCACTGCAGCTCTCCCACCTACAACGCCTCATGTACCTGGGTGAAGAGCGACGGCACCCAAGATTGCTGCGAATCGGCCTGCGCTTCCCCGGCGAATCCTTGCTGGGACTGCATCTATGGGCTGAATTTCCCCGGTGAACGGGTGGTGGATTCGGCGCTGGTAGCCGGAGGCCTGGTCTTCTTCACCACCTTCATTCCCAAATCGGAACCCTGCTCCGCCGGGGGTGACAGTTACTTCTACGTCTTGGATTACCAGTGCGGGAGTCTCACCACAAACCCGTTCGGACAATCCAACTTTGTCCTGAGAAGCTCGGTTCAGGACCTCACCAACCCGGGAGATTACGCGGCCGTCACCGAGGGAACCAAGACCGTGGCCTATGTGGCCAAGCTGGGACCCGGAATGCCCAGCCGGCCCGTGCTCGATTCCTCCGGGGAGTATGTCTTCATCCAGACGAGCGACGCCCAAATCCACAAGATCAAAGTGGAGCTCCTCTTCCAGCCCTTCGAGCTCAGGGGCTGGAAAGAGGAACCCCAGTAATGGTTGAAATTCAAGGGTGAGTCGAAGGGGGCCTCAACGGGCCACTTTGAGGGTGACGGCACCCACCGTGGATTGGGCATTGCCTTTGCCCGAAGGAAGAGGGACGGATCCTTGCCCCACCGGTCGATAGTAGAGGCCGTGAAAGGAGGAATAACCCTGCCAGTTCAGCATCCAGCCGGGGGGGGGCGTGGTCCTGTACCCCAGGTAGTCAATCCGGGGGGTAATGGTCCCCTGCCCCATGGATTGGGCGGCGATATAGCTGGGCACGCCCTCCGAGATGGTCTGGACCGTACCGCTGTTTAGCTGCTGAAAGTTGGGAGAAGGGGCCGACCGTCGAATGCAGCGCAATCCCAACTGGAGGGCCGCCTCCGCAAGGTTGAAGGCGGATTCATACCGATTCATTGCCTTGGTCATCCGAAAGGCGGTCCCGCTCTCCCAAATGAGATAGACTCCCAGGGAAGAAAGGAGCGCCACCAGGGAGATCGCCAGCACCATGGCAATTCCCCTTTGGTTTCCCACCACCTTCATCATCACAGCAGGCCTCCTTTGGCTCGCACTATTGATACAGCGGCCCGGAATTTCTCGGCTGAATCATGGCCGAATAGGTCCGATACACGTAGCCGCATTCCGCCGACCCGGAAGCTGCCGCCGTCCGGTTTTCCACGGCGGGCCTGCAGTACGCGGGGTCATAGATTCGTCCTTCCACGGAATCGGCTCCCCGGGTGACGAGAGTC
>JARKQW010000484.1 GCA_029974695.1 Syntrophobacteraceae bacterium
TCACCACCAAGCAGAAGGGCAGCGGCCTGGGCCTGACCATGGTCTATTCCATCGTGAAGAAGCATGACGGGTACGTTATCGTGGACTCCCGGTTGAACGAGGGAACGGAGGTGCAGGTCTACCTGCCCGCTTCGTGGGGGCGGGTCCCGGAGTGCCGGAACTTCGACGTCAAAGCGCGGACGGGAAGGGGACGGGTTCTTCTCATGGATGACGAAGAACTGGTGCTCACCGTGGTGTGCGGCATGCTGGAATACCTGGGGTACGAGTGTGAGGCGGCCCGGGACGGGGAAGAGGCCATCCGCATCTATGAGTCCGCTCTCAAGGCCGGACGGCCCATCGATGCGGTGATCATGGACCTGACGGTCCCCGGCAGGATGGGCGGGAAAATTGCGGTGAAGAAGCTCCTCGAGATCGATCCCGGGGTCAAGGCCGTGGTCTCCAGCGGATATTCCAACGATCCCGTCATGGCCCATTATGAACGGTACGGCTTTTGCGGCGTGGTGACAAAACCTTACCGAATCGAGCAGTTGAGCGAAGTGCTCCACCGGGTGCTCCATAAGGTTTGAGGACCCGCCCAGGAAAAGGTTTCGAGGTCCTCTCGACCTTTCGGGTTCTTGACTGCTCCCCACGGAGGATGCATGCAGGAGAAGCCCACCAATCCCATCGGGGTTTTCGATTCGGGGATCGGCGGACTCACGGTAGTGCGCGCTCTCATGGAACGCCTCCCCTTTGAGAACATCGTCTACTTTGGGGACACGGCTCGGGTGCCTTACGGGGTGAAGTCCGTGGAAACCATTGCCCATTATGCCCGCCAGATCACGGAATTTCTCCTTCAACAGCAGGTGAAGCTTCTCATCATTGCCTGCAATACCATGGCGGCCGTAGCCTACCAGGTAGTGGACGACCTTTCCGCCGTGAAGGTGTTGGACGTCATCGATGCGGGAGCGCGGGAGGCCGCTGCGGGGACCCGGGTCAAATCCGTGGCGGTCATCGGGACCCCGGCGACCATCAACAGCAATGCCTATGCCCGGGCCATCCACCGGTACGATCCGGAAATCCGGATCTTCTCCCAGGCCTGTGCGCTGTTCGTGCCCCTGGTGGAGGAAGGGTGGCTGGACCACACGGTGACGCGGCTGACGGCCGAGGAATACCTGAAACCGGTCCTTTGCCACTCCATCGACACCCTGGTGCTGGGGTGTACCCACTACCCCCTCCTCAAACCCCTTCTCCAGGAAGTGGCGGGACCGGACATTCGCCTGGTGGATTCCGCCGAAGCCATGGCCGAACAGACGGCTGCCGTCCTGCAGGAGAGGGACCTCGAGAATCGGGAGGGCGCCGTCCCCGAGTACCGCTTCTACGTGACCGACGTGCCCCTGCGATTCCAGTCCATCGGAGAGCGTTTTCTGGGGCGCTCCCTTTCCAATGTGCGCGTGGTCCAGTGGTGAGGCGCCGGGATTCTCTCCCCCGAGGCATCGTTCGGGCATGAAGGTCAGCGTCGTCATTCCCACCTACAACCGGGCTGCGTTCGTGGAAGAGGCCGTTCGTTCGGTTTTGGCCCAGAGGGGAGGGGTTTCCTTCGAGATCATCGTGGTGGACGACGGTTCCACCGATGATACGAGGGAAAGGCTTTCCCGGCTTGGGTCGGGCCTTCGAACCGTCTGCCAGGACAACCGAGGGGTCGCTTCCGCTCGAAACGCGGGACTGGCCCTGGCCCGGGGAGAATGGATCGCGTTCCTGGATTCCGACGACCTGTGGCTTCCGCAGAAGCTGGTAAAGCAATTGGAGTTTCTGGCCGATTCCCCCGGGCTTCTCCTTTGTCAGACGGAGGAAATCTGGATCCGCAACGGGCGGAGACTCAACCCCCGGAAATGCCATGCAAAGCCCGAAGGCCATTGTTTCCCCCGCCTCCTGGAGCGTTGTTTGATCAGCCCCTCCGCGGTCATGATCCATCACAGGGTCTTCGAGGAAATCGGCGGTTTTGACGAGGATTTTCCCGCCTGTGAGGACTACGAATTCTGGCTGCGGACGGGAGCGCGATACCCCTTCGGCCTCGTCAGGGAGCCCTTGGTCGTCAAGCGCGGGGGGCACTCCGATCAACTCTCCGCCCGCATCCCCGCTCTGGATCGATACCGCATTCAGGCCCTTGTCAAGCTTCTTCGGGAAACCCCCCTGACCCCCGATCAAAGGACCCTGGCTTTGGCGGAGCTCGCCAAAAGATGCCGCATCTACGCCCACGGGTGCCGGAAAAGGGGCAGGATCGAAGAAGCGGATGGAATCCTGAGGCTTCCCGGGCAGACGGCGGAGGAACCCTAGTCCGATTTTCTCCCGCGAAACAGGATTCGAATGGGGGTCTTGTCCAGCTGAAAGGATTCCCTGAACTGGTTGATCAGGTAGCGCTTGTAGGAAAAATGAACGGATTCCGGGTCGTTGCAAAAAAGCACAAAGGTCGGGGGGCGGGTGGATGCCTGGGTGGCATAGTAGAACTTGAGGCGACGGTTTCCCGCCGACGGGGGTTCGTGGCGGGCCAGGGTCCGTTCCAGGGCGCGGTTGACCACCCCGGTGGTAATCCTGCGATTATATTGTTCAAATATTTCGTTGGTCGTGGGAAGGATCTTGGAGAGGTTGCGACCTGTCTGGGCGGAAACGGGGAGGAGGGGGGCAAAGGGCATGAACCTCATGCGGTCCCGGACCTCTTCCCCGTAGCGCTTCTGCCGCTTCGGGTCCGCTGCCAGAAGGTCCCACTTGTTGAGGATCACCAGGCAGGCACGGGATTGGTCCTGGATGTACCCGGCAATATGAAGGTCCTGGTCGGTAATGCCTTCGGAGGCATCCAGCATGAGAAGGCTCACGTGGCTTCGCTCGATGCTCTGCAGGGCTTTGAGGACGCTGATTTTTTCCAGTTTCTCTCGAGTCTTGCCTTTTCGTCGGATCCCGGCGGTGTCGATGAGCAGATAGGACCGGTTGCGCCACCGGAGGGGAGAGTCCACGGCATCCCGGGTGGTGCCGGGAACGGGGCTGACGATGACCCGGGGAGCTCCCAGCAATCGGTTCACCAGGGTGGACTTGCCCACGTTGGGGCGCCCCACGACGGCCAGGCGGATTTCACCGGGGTCATCCTCCCCGGCATTGGTTTCCGGGGCGTCGGGAACGGCCCGGGTAAGGTCCGCGAGAAGGTCCGCCACCCCGTACCCGTGAGCGGCGCTGATGGGGTAGATCTTTTCCAGGCCCAGTTCGAAGAATTCACCCAGAAGGCGGGCTTTTTCGGGGCCGTCCACCTTGTTGACCGCAAAATAGGAGGGTTTGGAGGATCGCCGGAGCATCCTCACCAGGGAACGGTCTTCGGGATGGAGCCCCGTATTGCCGTCGGCAACAAAAAGGAGAATGTCGGCCTCGTCCAGGGCTAGCAGGATCTGCTCCCGGGCCTGCTCCTCGAGACCGGATTCGGTCGAATCCAGGAACCCCGCGGTGTCGATGAGGGTAAAAGTCTTTCCCCGCCAGGATACCGGGGCGTAGTTCCTGTCCCGGGTAACCCCGGGAAAGTCGTCCACCAGGGCATGTCGCCTTCCGGCGATCCGATTGAACAAGGTGGATTTTCCCACATTGGGTCTGCCGATAATGGCCACAACGGTCATGGGCTGGGTTTCCCTTTCCCCGGGGTCCGTTTGGGAATTTTGTACCTGAGTCGGGATCCTTTTCCAAACATGTTATTGTAGGGTTATTTGAGTCGGTTGGAAATGGCAAAGTCACGATAGGCAATGATATCCATTGGTTGCATCAAGGTCCGCCCCTGCCGATCCCCCGCCGGATGTTTGATGTTATAAAAAATTGTTTGCCATGCTGGTCTTTCTATACTATTTACAAATTGCACACGGGTGTGCTTAAATTCCCGAACCAAGGCGATATCCCAAAGGAAACCGTCCGTCCCGGTCCGCCGGGGCACCAGGCCCGGGGCGGCCCGGAGCTCCGAGGGGGGCGCCGGCGGGGACGGTTTCCGGGGGACCTGACCCCCTCACGGCGGGGAAAGGTCCGGGTCGGTTTCTCTTGAAGGGGAAGAGGATACCCGGTTTGAAGCCCGGGACGGAATCTTGAGGGACTTCGGCGGCCTGCGGGGGCCAAACGGGTTCCGGGACCGGAGCCGATGGGGCGCCCGTCCTCCCCCGGGAGCCTCTTCCCCGGTGTGAAAGCCCATGGGGTCCCGTATCTTCGGTCCTTGCCGGGGATGGGACCTTCGAGGATGGGACGTAGACGCAAAGAAAGCTTCCTCACCTCAACTGCAGGAGGTTGCCACGCCAATGCAGCAGACCGTTTTGAATCCCGATTTTTCCTTTCTAGAGAAAGCTGAGGCCGCGGGCCCTTTTTACGCGGCTCAATGCTTTCAGTGTCGTAAATGCACAAACGGCTGCCCCGCCACCTTTGCCATGGATCTCTACCCCGATCAGGTCATTCGATTGGCCATCCTGGGACAAAAGGACGAGGTCCTCCGTTCCAAGACCATCTGGGTATGTGCGTCCTGTGAGACCTGCACCACCCGGTGCCCCAACGGCGTGCGCATCGCGGAGCTCATGGATTACTTCAAAGAGCTGGCCGTTCGGGAATCCATCCCGTCGCCTGAGCCCCAGGTCTTGGCCCTCCATCAGGCTTTCTTGGAGACCGTCCAGTACGCGGGCAGGGTTTTCGAAGGGGGGTTGGTCCCGCTCTACACCCTGCGAAGCGGTCAGATGTTCAGCAAAATTCGAGAAGGCTCATGGCGCGACGATTTGCGAATGGCCTGGAGGCTGTACAAAAAGGATCGACTGCCCCTCGTTCCCAAGGTCATCGAGGGAAAGGAAGAGGTTCGGGACCTTCTCCGGTCTTCGTGAGGACTCGCCGAGGAATGTTCCTGGGGGTTGCGCGGTTGTGTTTCCTGAATCCGGCGACCATCGGTCCATCTTTTGCCACTGAACGGGAACCCGATGATGAATGTGACTTATTATCCTGGTTGTTCTTTGGAAGGCACGGCCCGGGATTACGCCGATTCCATCCGCGGCGTCTGTGCCTCGTTGGGGATTACATTGGAGGAGGTGCCCGACTGGAATTGCTGCGGAGCCACTGCCGCTCACAGCATCCATCACAGGGCGAGCATCGAGCTGGCGGGCCGCAACCTCAAACTTGCCGCCCGGGTGCCCAACAAAGACATGGTGGTGCCCTGCCCCCTCTGCTACAACCGCCTGAAAACCGCTTCCCATGTCTTGGGAAGCCGGGAGGCCCACCAATACCGGATGGCCCTGGATGCTTCCACTCCCAAGATCTGGGACCTTGCCAACTTCCTGGCCACGGACGACATGCTGGGCAAGATCAAGGAGCGGGTCAAGAAACCCCTCGAGGGTCTCAAGGTCGTCTGCTATTACGGGTGCCAGGCAAGCCGGCCTCCCTCCGTCACGGAATCCACCGACTGGGAGAATCCCCAGAGTTTGGACAAGATCATGAAAGCTTTGGGTGCCAAACCCATTCTTTGGCCCTACAAGACGGACTGCTGCGGAGCCAGTCTCATGTTGTCCCGGCCCGATATGGGTTCCCGCCTGGTAGGAAAGCTCTTTGACATGGCCCGCAGAGTGGGGGCTCAGGCCATGGTGGTTTCCTGCCAGATGTGCCAGTCCAACTTGGATATGTACCAGGAAAAGATCGAAAAAGACTGGGGGAGGCCCATTGCCCTTCCCGTGCCGTATTTTACGGAGCTCATCGGCCTGGCCTTGGGCATCGAGGAGGCCACCTCCTGGATGTCCCGGCATTTTGCGGATCCTCGGCCGGCACTCCGGGCGGCACGCATCTGAATCGTCGGCGATTCGGGTCCCGGCCCGAGCTTCGTGGAAACTTCGAGAGGGTGAACGGCTCATGTCACAGCAAGGAAAGAGCGTCATGGCACAACAAAAGGTCGGTGCAGTCGCCGTTGTGGGCGGAGGGATTGCCGGTATCCAAAGCGCGCTCGATATCGCAAAATCCGGTTTTAAGGTATATCTCCTGGAAGAACAACCCAACGTGGGGGGCGTCATGGCCCAGCTGGACAAGACCTTCCCCACCAACGACTGTTCTTCCTGCATGATGGGGCCAAAGCTGGTGGAGCTGGCCAATCACCGCAATATCCAGATCCTCACCAAGAGCGAGGTGGAGGGAATCAGCGGGGAGCCGGGGAACTTCACCCTCACCGTGAAGCGCCATCCGCGCTACGTTCGGGAGGATCGCTGCACGGGGTGCGGAGAGTGCGAGAAGGTATGCCCGGTCGATCTTCCCGCCAACTTCAACCTGGGTTTGAACAGCCGCAAGGCCATCTATCGCAACTATCCCCAGGCCATTCCTCCCACCTACAGCATCGACAAGGGGGACAAGTCTCCCTGCACCAACGCATGCCCGAACTCGGTGAACGCTCACGGCTACGTGGCGTTGATCGCCCAGGGCCGCTACCAGGATGCCATGGGAGTGATCCTGCGCAATCTCCCCTTGCCCGGCGTCATCGGCCGCATCTGTCCCCACCCTTGTGAAACGGCCTGTCGTCGCGGGGAAGTGGATGCTCCCGTCTCCATCTGCGCCTTGAAACGATTCGTGGCCGACAAGGTGGACATCGAGCAGTGGCCGGTTCCCGAGGTCGCAAAGCGGGAGGAGAAGGTGGCCGTCATCGGGTCGGGGCCCGCAGGTCTTACGGCCACTCATTTCCTGTCCTTGGAGGGCTTTCAGGTCACCATTTTCGAAGCCCTTTCGGTCCCCGGCGGAATGCTGCGGGTGGGCATTCCCGATTATCGGCTGCCTCCGGAAGTCCTCGAGAAAGAGGTTCGCTACATCACCCGCCTGGGGGTGGATATCCGGTACAATCAAAGGCTGGGAAAGGACATCACCCTGGACGGCCTGGAGGCCCAGGGCTACAAGGCGGTGTACCTGGCCATCGGGGCCCACTCGAGTCTCAAGCTCAACATCCCCGGGGAAGACGCCGAGGGGGTGATGCACGGCGTGGAGTTCCTCCGCAAGGCGAACCTGGGGCAGGCCCCCGATATCCGGGGACAGAGGGTCGTCATCATCGGCGGCGGGGACGTTGCCATCGATGCGGCCCGGTGTGCCCTGAGGCTGGGGGCCCAAAAGGTGTCCATCTTCTATCGGCGCAGCCGCCAGGAAATGCCCGCCCGGGAAAACGAAATCGAAGACGCCCTGGCCGAAGGGGTCGAGATCCGGTACCTCACGGCCCCCCAGCAGGTCCTCACCCGGGACGGCAAGATGATCGGCATCCAGTGCATCCGCATGGAGCTGGGCGCCCCGGATTCCTCGGGCAGGCGCAGACCCATTCCGGTTCCCGGAAGCGAGTTCACCTCCGAGGCGGAAATGCTGATTCCCGCCATCGGTCAGACGCCCGATTCCCTGTTCCTGGCCGAGTCCCAAGGGTTGAAGCTCACCCGTTGGGGAACCATCGAAGCCGATGAAATCACTTTTGCCACCAGTCGTCCCGGGGTCTTTGCGGGCGGCGACGCCCAAACGGGTCCCTGGGTGGCCATCGGGGCCGTGGCGGCGGGAAGGGAGGCGGCGGTTTCCATTTCCCGCTACCTCAAGGGAGAGGACTTGAAGGCCGGGCGCGAGCCCAAGGGAAAGGTCTCCCAGGAGAACTTCCGTCCCATTCCCGAAGATGCGCAAATCCAACCGCGGGCGGAGATGCGCACCATTCCCATGTCCAAGCGCAAGGCGGGGTTTGGCGAAGTCGAACTGGGTCTTACCGAAGAGCAGGCCCTGGCCGAGGCCCGGAAGTGCTTGAACTGCATGACCTGTTGCGAATGCCTCCAATGTGTGGACGCCTGTATGGCCAAGGCCATCGACCACCAAATGGAGGGCGGCTACGAACAGATCCAGGCGGGGGCCGTCATCTTCGCTCCGGGATTCAAGCCCTTCGACGCCAGGCTGAAGCCCGAGTACGGGTACGGGCTCTGGCCCAACGTGGTGACCAGTCTCGAATACGAGCGAATCCTCTCGGCAGCCGGTCCCTTCCACGGGCACATCCAGCGGATTTCCGACGGAGGCAAGCCCCAGCGGATTGCCTGGATCCAGTGCGTGGGCTCCCGGGACAAGAGCATCGGCCGGGATTACTGTTCCTATGTCTGCTGCATGTACGCCACCAAGCAGGCCATGATCACCAAGGAACACGAGGCCGACATCGAGACCACCATCTTCTACATCGACATGAGAGCCCAGGGGAAGGGGTTCGACCGTTTCTACGAGCGGGCCCGGGATGAAACCGGGGTCCGGTTTGTCCGATCCATGGTTTCGAGGGTGGTGCCGGTTCCCGAGAGCGACCGCCTGCGGGTGTGCTATTCCGACGCCCGGAACGAGCTTCGCGAGGAAGAATTCGACATGGTGGTGCTGTCCGTAGGACTGTGCTCCCATCCTTCCACTGCGGAACTGGCCAAACGCCTGGGAGTGGAGCTCACTTCCCATGGATTTACCGCCACGGATCCCCTGGACGTGGTGGCCTCTTCCAAGGCCGGGGTGTTCGTCTGCGGAGTGTCCCAGGGTCCCAAGGACATCCCGGATACGGTCCAGCAGGGCAGCAGTGCCGCATCCTGCGCCACGGCCCTTCTGTCCGAGGCCCGAGGCACTCTCATCACGCCTCCTCCCCAATACGAGGAACGGGATATCCGGGGTGAGAAGCCCCGGGTGGGAGTCTTCGTTTGCCACTGCGGCATCAACATCGCGGGGGTCGTGGACGTGGAGGCGGTGGCCGAATATGCTCGGTCCCTGCCCGGGGTCGAGTATGCAACCCACAGCATGTTTACCTGCTCCACGGACCAGCAGAAGGACATCAAACGAATCATCGAGGAGTACAAACTCAATCGAGTGATCGTGGCATCCTGCACGCCTCGAACCCATGAACCGCTGTTCCGCAACACCCTGCGGGAAGGGGGATTGAATCCCTATCTCTTTGAGCTGGCCAATATTCGGGAGCACGACTCCTGGGTGCACCAAGGGGATCCCGTGGCCGCCACCAACAAGGCCAAGGACCTGGTGCGCATGGCGGTGGCGCGGGTGAGTCTCCTCGAGCCGGTTTACGACTTTACCTACGAGGTGGTTCAGAAGGCCCTGGTCATCGGCGGCGGGTTGGCCGGACTCACTGCCGCCCTCTCCATCGCCGAGCAGGGCTTTCCCGCCATCGTGGTGGAACGGTCGGCGGAACTGGGAGGAAACGCCCGGACCCTTCACTACACCGAGGACGGGGCCAATCCCGCCCGGTACGTGCAGGAGCTCATCGAGAAAGTGGAATCCAATCCCTTGATCACCGTCCTCAAGAACGCCGAAGTGACGTCGGTCATGGGAAGTTGCGGGAACTTCGTCACCAACGTCGCCGTCAATGGAGCCGCCCGGGAAATCTCCCACGGGGTGGCCATCGTGGCTACCGGCGGCGAGGAATACAAACCCACGGAATACCAGTACGGCAAGCATCCCAAGATCGTGACCCAGAAGGAATTCGAGGCCATGCTCAGTACCGAGCCCGACAAGGCCCGGGGAATTCGGAAGGTCGTCATGATCCAGTGCGTGGGCTCCCGCGAGCCGGAGAACTCCTATTGCAGCCGTGTTTGCTGCACCTCGGCCGTGAAAAACAGCCTGAAAATGATGGAACTTAATCCTCAGGCTCAGATTTCCATCCTCTACCGGGATATCCGGACGTTCGGATTCAAGGAGTTGGCTTACCAGGAAGCCCGCACCCGGGGAGTTCGGTTCTTCCGGTTCGAAGAGGATCAGAAGCCCGAGGTGGACGTGAGCGGCGGCAGTGTGCAGGTTTCCATGATGGATGCCCAGCTGTTGCGCCGGGTTCGACTGGATGCGGATCTGCTGGTATTGAGCGCCGCCATACGGCCTCGAGCCGAGAGCAAGAAGCTGGCGGAAGTCATGCGGCTCCCCCTGGATCAGGACGGGTTCTTCCTGGAAGCCCACCTGAAACTGCGGCCTCTGGATTTTGCCACGGCCGGGTTCTTCCTGGCCGGGCTGGCTCAAGGTCCCAAGTTCGCCAACGAAGCCATTGCCCAGGCGAAGGGAGCCGTATCCCGGGCCGTGACCATCCTGTCCCAGAAGGAAATCGTGGCCGAAGGGGTCATCACCCAGGTCAACGGGGAACTGTGCCGGGCCTGCGGCGAATGTGAGCAGACCTGCCTGTTCGAGGCCATCAAGGTGAAAGAGGTGGAAGGAGGGCGAAGACAAGCGACGGTGAACCAGGCCTTGTGCACGGGCTGCGGTGCGTGCAACGCGGCTTGTCCCACCGGAGCCGCCTCCCTCGCCCACTTTAGGGATAAACAGATCAATGCTGTGATACGGGCCCTGTAACGGCGGTGGGTTTCCGGCCGGGGGCATGGTTCCCAAAGCCGGGGACCGGGAACTGAGAGGAAAGCCGATGTCCGAAAACTACGAACCCAAAATTGTCGCCTTTGTGTGTAACTGGTGTGCCTATGCGGGGGCGGATTTGGCGGGGGTGGCGCGCATGCAGTACCCTCCCAACGTCCGGCTGATTCGCCTCATGTGCTCCGGCAGGATGAACCACGGCTTCCTGCTCAATGCTTTCATGGCAGGTGCCGACGGCGTGATGGTTTCCGGCTGACACATCGGAGACTGCCATTACCTGGGAGGTAATGTAAAGTGTCAGAAGGTGGTCGAGGAAACCCACAAGGTACTCAACCTGTTTGGAGTCGATGAGCGATATCTGCGTCTCAAATGGATCTCTGCGTCCGAGGGCGGCATTTTTGCCGAAGAGATCCGCACTTTCACCAACCTTTTGAAGCAGCTGGGGAAAAATCCCCTCACGGATTCGGCTCCCGGCCAGGGGGGGTCCGAGGTCGGCAGCGCGGCTTGAGCCCCTGTGGACGAGGTCCAAACCGGTGGAAGCCCCACCCGGCTTTGGATGAGGGAAGCATTGAACGGCTAAGCGAAACCACGGAATGAGACATGATACTCAGCCAGCAGCAGATCGATTTTTGTATGGAATGTGGAGTGTGTACGGGTAGCTGCCCCATCAGTCGAGTGATCCCGACGTTTTCTCCACGACAGATGATCAAACGCACCTTGATGGACCGGGACGAGACGGTTCTTCAGAGCCGCGAGCTCTGGGCATGCCTGACCTGTGCACGGTGCAGCTCCCGCTGTCCGGTACAGATCGATTTCCCGGATTTCGCTCGAATTCACCGGGAGCTGGCCCGCAAGGAGGGGAATCTCCCCCAGCTGAGCCATCACGGGACCCTCCAGGCCATCGTCCAACTGCAGGCCACGGGCGTGAAGCAGAAGCGGACCGACTGGGCCCGGGACGTGGGCAAATTCCAGGCCTCGGGGGACACGTTCTACTTCGTGGGGTGCGCTCCCTACTTCGATGCGGTCATCAAATACGGAGACACCTCCCTCGAGACGGCCAAGAGCGTTCTTCGTCTCCTCAACCGCATGGGAGTCGAGCCCGTGATGAGCGACGACGAACGGTGCTGCGGCCATGACGCCCTGTGGAGCGGCAACGAAGAGCTGTTCCGTCGGCTGGTTTCCATGAACCTCGAGGTCATCCGGGGCTCCGGGGCCAAGAGGGTCGTGTTCAGCTGCCCCGAAGGATACGCCACTTACAAGTACCATGTCCCCAAATTTTTCGGGGATCTTCCCTTCGAGGTGCTCCACACCACGGAGTTCTTTGCCCGGGAGCTTCCCGGCTCCGGCGTGGCCTTTCGACCCGCCGAGGATCCGGGAAACGGAAAGGTGACCTACCAGGATCCCTGCAGGTTGGGACGTGTGGCGGGGATCTACGAGCCCCCCCGGGATCTCCTGAAGATGCTTCCCCAAGTGGTCTTCGAAGAGATGGGGCGGAATCGCGAAAACGCTCTCTGCTGCGGTACCAGCGCATGGATCGAATGCTCGAACTGTTCCAAGACCATGCAGATCGAACGACTCGAAGAAGCACGGGACGTGGGCGCCTCCACCCTGGTTACCGCCTGTCCCAAGTGCCGCATTCACCTCACGTGCGCTCAGAGCAACACGGATCTGAACCTGAATATCGTGGACCTGTACAGTTTCTTACTCACCCGTATGGAATGACGGCTATTTGCCTTCGGCTTCAGTCCGCATGACCCCATGGCGATGGAGCACATACCGGAAAGTTGACCGTTGAAAGCCGATAGCTGAAGGAGTACCTGATCATGAGCCGTGATGTTCTTGTCATCGGAGGAGGCATCGCTGGAATCCAGGCATCCCTGGACCTTGCCGAAATGGGGTTCCAGGTCAATCTCGTAGAACGGTTGCCCACCATCGGTGGGAAAATGGCCCAGCTGGACAAGACGTTCCCCACCAACGACTGTGCGCTCTGAATTCTGGCCCCCAAGTTGATGGATGTCGGTCGACATCCCAAGATTCGGTTGCTGGCTTATTCGGAAGTGGAAAAGGTGGACGGGGAGCTGGGAGAATTCCGGGTCACCATCCGCAAAAAAGCTCGATACGTAGACGAAAACAAGTGCACGGGTTGCGGAGCCTGTGCCGAAAAGTGTCCCACTCCCGTTCGGGACGAATACAACCTGGGGCTGGCGGAATCCAAGGCCATTTATCGTTACTTCGCCCAGGGGATCCCCTCCACGTATACCATCCATGCCCAATATTGCAGAAATTTCCAGCCGGGGAAGAAATGCGGCGTCTGTAGCAAGATCTGCCAGGCGGGGGCCATCGACTACAAGCAACAGGACCAAATCCTGGAAGTGGAGGTGGGCGCCGTTATCCTGGCCACGGGTTACGAAACCTTCGACGCACGAAGGATTCCCGAATACGGGTACGGCCGCCTTCCCAACGTGATCACCG
>JARKQW010000507.1 GCA_029974695.1 Syntrophobacteraceae bacterium
GTGAGGCTGTACGCAGTGCTGGGAGGCGGCGCCGACCCGGCCGTGCCCCGCGCTGAGGCGCCGGGGCGCAACGCGGTTGACTAAAGGACCGACCAAGGCTCCCTTATTCCCGCTTCGGGGGAGAGGGTCGGGGTATCTCCAGGGCCGATCTCCCCTTCTCCCTCTCCCGCAGGGAGAGGGTGAAGGGTCAACCCGCTGAGGTCCGGTTCATGGGCATTGCCTCGGATCTGGTAATCATCGTCGTCGCGGCTCTTGTGGGCGGCATCGTCGCTCACAAGCTCAAACAGCCCCCCATCCTGGGCTACATCATGGCGGGGATGGCCGTAGGACCCTACTCGGCGGGAGCCACCCTGTCCGACATTCGCGACATCGAACTCCTGGCAGAGATCGGGGTCGCCCTCCTGCTGTTCGCCCTGGGCCTGGAATTCTCCCTCAAGGAATTGAAGCCGGTGCGCAGAATCGCCCTGGTGGGAACTCCCATCCAGATGGTTCTCACCATGGGCTACGGCTTCCTCGTGGGTCAATGGCTGGGGTGGGAGCCGGTCCCTTCCCTCTGGCTGGGGGCCCTCATTTCCCTGTCCAGTACCATGGTTCTTCTGAAAACCCTCATGAACCAGGGGTGGCTGGGCACCCTCTCGAGCCGGGTCATGATCGGCATGCTCATCGTCCAGGACCTGGCCGTCGTGCCCCTCATGATCCTGCTGCCGCAGTTGAGCAACCCCAAGGCGGGAATCCCCCTGCTGGGCCTTGCGGCCTTGAAGGCCGCCGCCTTTCTTTTCTTCATGGTTCTTTTGGGCTCGAGGCTGCTTCCCCGCCTCATGGCCTACATCGCCGGGTGGAATTCACGGGAGCTGTTTCTCCTGGCCATCACCGCCATCGGCCTGGGAGTGGGGTACGCCACCTACCTTTCGGGGCTTTCTTTCGCCTTCGGGGCTTTCGTCGCCGGGATGGTCCTGAGCGAATCCGATTACAGTCACCAGGCATTGGCCGACATCATCCCCTTGAGGGACATTTTCGGCCTGCTGTTTTTCACATCGGTTGGGATGTTGCTGGATCCCTCCTTCCTGGTATCTCATTGGAACACCATTCTGCTGCTGGTGGTGCTCACCTCCGTTGGAAAAGGGTTCCTCTTTGCCGCCCTGGGTCACGCGTTCGGATACCGCAACGTCATCCCCCTGGCCCTGGGACTGGGACTCTTCCAGATCGGCGAGTTTTCTTTTGTCCTGGCCCGGCTGGGGGTTTCCACCGGATCCATCTCGAACGAAGCGTATTCCCTGGTCCTCAGCACGGCGGTCACAACCATGGTCCTGACCCCGTTCGTGTCGGGACTCACCGCTCCCCTGTACTCCCTTCGCAAGAGACGATTCAAGCACGAACCCGTTCAGACCATCAACCTTCCCCAGTCGGGACTCTACGACCACATCGTCATCGCAGGCGGCGGGCGGGTGGGTCTGCACGTGGCGCGGGTTTTGCGCACCCTGGGCCACCCGTTTGCCCTCATCGATCTCAACTACCGGCAGGTGGAGGAGGCCAAGAGGGACGGGTTCCCCGTCATCTACGGCGACGCAAGCCAGGAAGTGGTCCTGGAAGCTGCGCACCTTGACAAAGCGCGACTGCTCCTCATCACCATCCCCGCCGTGGTCGTCTCTCAGGCCATTGTGGACCTCGCCCGACAAATCAAGCCGACCCTGAGCATTGTGGCTCGAACCGAGGGCATCGAGCAGATGAAGGCCCTCCATGCCAAGGGGGTCGCCGAACTGGTGCTGCCCGAGTTTGAAGCGGGCCTCGAGCTCACCCGGCAGGCCCTCCGCCACCTGCACGTCCCGGCGTCCCAGATCCTGCGATACACCGACACCGTACGTCGAGACCTCTACGGCCCCCTCTATGAGAACGACCATGACCATGATAAACTTAGTTTTCCCCGGAGTGCCGGAACTTTGCTCGAACTGAACTGGTTTGCCCTGGAGCCGGACAGCTTCCTGATCGGCCGAACCATCGGCGAACTGGAGATCCGCACTCGCACGGGGGTCTCGGTGGTCGGCGTCATGCGGGACCGGGATCTTCACCCCAATCCCGGTCCCGATTTTCGTTTCGGCTCGGGGGATTTTCTGGCCGTCATCGGCAAGCCGGAGCAGTTCGACGCGTTCGAACGATTTGCCGGGGCGGGCTCCGGCCCTGATCCGGGGTAACCGGGCGTGCGGGCATTCCACAGGCAGGAAAGGATCCAACCATGAGAGTATCGAGAATCCCAAGACGACTGACGACCTCTGCTGCTTTCATCCTTCTCATGACGGGGCTTGTTTCCCCGGGACTGGCTTCGGTCAAGCTTGTGAAGGGACAGACGGTCTATGTGCCGGCCTATTCCCACATCTATTACGGGGACCGGGAACTGCCTTTCTACCTGACGGTTACCCTGAGCATTCGCAATACGGACCCGACCCATCCCATCACCCTGGTTTCCGTGGACTATTTCGACTCGGACGGAAAGAGGCTCCAGAGTCACCTGGCAAAGGAACTGAAGCTGAATCCCATGTCGTCCACCCGCTTCGTGGTGAAGGAATCGGACAAGAGCGGAGGGTCGGGAGCCAGCTTCCTGGTGACGTGGAAATCGGACAAGAAGGTCTGTGAACCCGTGATCGAGACGGTCATGATCAGCACGTCCACCCAGCAGGGAATTTCCTTTTCTTCCCGAGGAAAGCCCGTCAAGGAACTGGAGGATTGAGGGTCGAAGAACCGGAATGCGGGGCGCCCGGGATTGCGCCCTTTGCCCTCCACCCGGTTCCGGGCAACCCCGTTTCCTGCGAGTGACGGGTTTGCATTCCTTGGCGGGAGGAAGAATGAACCGTAACCTGAAGATTCTCGTGGCGGGATACGCCATCGGGTTCCCACTGGGCGGGCAATTGTGGATGATGCTCCAGTATGTCCTGGGTCTCAAGCGACTGGGTCATACGGTATTGTTCCTGGAAGACACCTCCGACTGGTCCTATCCCTATGACCCGGTGCGGCGTTCCTACGATTTGGGATCCTCCTACGGCCGCAGGGTCCTGGACGATTTTTTCGCCCGCTGCGGTCTGAAGGGCCAGTGGGTCTACAACGCGCCCATCGAGAACGCCGTCTACGGCATGTCCCGGGAGGACCTGGACCGCTTCTGCTCCCAAGCGGATCTCTTTTTGAACATCTCGGGGATCACTCCCCTTCGGGAAGAATACCTGCGGTGCAGGGTCAAAGCCATCATCGACACGGACCCCGTTTTCAACCAGATAAAAATCAGCAACGACGAGAAAAGCCGGGAGTATTTCCAGTCCCATGATTTTTGTTTCACCTTCGGCTGGAACCTTCCCGACGGAGTGGCGGGGGTCCCCCATTCGGGGATCGACTGGAAAAGCACGCTTCCTCCCATCCTGCCGGATCTGTGGGTTCCTCTCGAGACTCCGGGCGGCGCCTTCACCACCGTAGGTTCCTGGGACTCCCGGGGACGGGATGTCCTGTTGAACGGTCGAGTCCTTTCCTGGCGGAAGCGCCCCAAGTACCATCAACTCCTGGACCTGCCCCGGCACCTGCCCGGCGTCGACCTGGAACTGGCCTTCCTGGGAATTGAAGACGACGCAAAGCTCTTTGCGGAGCATGGATGGGTTATCCGGGATGCCGTGGAGGTTTCGGCGGACCCGTGGCGTTACCGGGATTACCTGCGGAATTCCCGGGGAGAATTCACCGTGGCCAAGGATCAGAACGTGATCACTCGGAGCGGGTGGTTCTCGGACCGCAGCGCATCCTACCTTGCAGCGGGCCGTCCCGTGATTACCGAGGACACCGGCTTCGGGAGCTACCTCCCCGTAGGCGAGGGCCTGTTCACGTACAAGACCCTGGAGGAGGCCGTCCAGTGCATCCGGGCCGTGGAGGCGGACCCGGTTCGGCACTTTCGGGCAGCACGGCGCATCGCCCAGGAACACTTCGATGCACCCAAGATCCTCTCCCGGATCCTCGCGGATGCGGGACTTGCTTGAGACCCACCCGCAAGAGAGAAGGGCCCCACCGGCATCCAAAGTTCCCGCTCCTCCGGGCGGAGGTTGCCTCCGGCCCGGTCGGCCTCCGGGAATCCATGGCTCAGGTTCGGGGAAAGACTTTGCAAAGAGCCGAGGGGTACCCATTTATTCAGAACAACCGTCTCATACGAAATTGCACTCAAGTCGAAACTGCCCACCCGCAGGATTCAGCCCTTTGCTCGTAATCTACACTCAGCATGTTAGGGCGACCTTGAGCGCAACTTGGTATCATATCCCAAAGCCCTGATTGACTGCTATTCCCGGCTGATCGCTCGAGCCGAGAAAACCTTCGTCCCGGGGAAGCCCCGGGCAAGGTCAACCAAAGGGGACGCCGTGGAATCCCTTCCCAGCCAAAGACTGCTCTCCCTCGACGTGTTCCGAGGCGCCGCCATCGTGGGCATGATCCTGGTCAACAACCCGGGCAGGTGGCGGGTCGTCTATTCCCAATTGCAGCATGCCCCCTGGAACGGCTGGACCTTCACCGACATGATCTTCCCCTTCTTTCTCTTCAGCGTGGGGATTTCCATCACCTTTTCCTTCACCAGGAGGATCGAGCAGGGTCATGCCCGTTCCACCCTGGTTTTCCAGGCCATGAAACGGACGGTCCTGCTCTTTCTACTGGGGATCTTCCTCAGCAACGCTCCCCACTTTCACATGGACAATCTTCGGATACCGGGGGTCCTGCAGCGCATTGCCCTTTGCTATTTCATCTCATCCGTCCTCTTTCTAGGATCGGGATGGAAAGGCCAAGCCTCGTGGATGGCGGCCTTACTCCTGGCCTACTGGCTCATGACGGCTCTCATCCCCGTTCCCGGCATTGGAGCCGGGGTCTACGAACCGGGCAGAAACTTTGCCGCCTACGTGGATTCCATCTTCCTGGAGAACCACATGTGGTCCGCCTACCGAAGTTGGGATCCGGAGGGCATCGTGAGTACCCTTCCTGCCGTTTCATCCACGCTTTTCGGGGTCCTGGCGGGTCACTGCCTGAGAACGGCTCACTCCATCCCCCGCAAGACCCTGGGAATGCTCGCCGCCGGTGTCCTTTTTCTTCTCCTGGGCTTGGCCCTCGATCCCCTGCTTCCCATCAACAAGAGTCTCTGGACCAGCACCTACTGCGTCTTCATGACGGGTTGGGCCTTGCTGTGTTTCGGCGTATTTTATTGGCTCATCGACGGCAAAGGGTACCGCAAGTGGGCGTTTCCCTTCGTGGTATTCGGAACGAACGCCATTTTCGCGTACGGCTTATCCAAGCTCCTGGACGATCTCTTGAAACTCGTCACCATTGCCCCCCAGGGAGGAGGTCCCCGGATTCGGCTCAAACACTGTATCTTTGACTTTCTCAACGCCCTGGCGGGCACTTCCAAGCTTGCTTCCCTCCTGTATGCCGTCCTGAACGTTTTGGCGGTCTTCCTGGTGGTCTACGGTTTGTATAGAAAACGTTGGTTTCTCAAGCTGTAACCCGGGACGATCCTTGGACCTCGGGGGAGGTTGCTTTTGGCCCAAGGTCCTCTGCCGCAGGCAGAGAATTCGGAAAAGGACTCCACGGGAAAGCCTTCCCCGGGAGAACCGGCTGTCGTTTGGATCCGAGTTGAGCGATTCCGAGAGCATCAGCCCGTCAGGCCCGCCACGGCCGGCATCCAACGGGTACGGGCGCTGTCCGGGGCCCGCCTGCGCTGGAATCATCCATGCCGCAGGGTGCACTCCGTTTGCACGAAAGTCCTGCCTTCGTAGGAATGAGGAAATGGGATTCGTGCAGGCCAAATCGCCCCACGTGGGTTCGAGATCATTGCCTACGGCGAAGGGCCATGGCCGTGTCGGGCGAAAGAACGGTTGCCGACCGGGTGCGGGAATGGAGGATGAAATCCGGGCGAGGCCGCCCCGAAGGCGGCCTCGCCCGGGTATGGTTCGAGTGTTGAAGGACGACGCGGAATGATAGTCCCCCCCGGTCCCCATTCCCCTCCCGCCGGGGAAGAGAAAGTTTTCCCCTTCCCTCGATGGGCGGAGGCCGGGGAAGGGTGAAGGACCTGCTCAGGGGAAAACCCTCAGCGATCGAACAGTTCTTGGAGCCGGTCGGCCTTGGGCGTTTCCTGGAGGGCGAGCATCAGGAGGATCCTCGCCTTCTGGGGAGGCAGGTTGTCGGCAAAAACCGCCCCGGCCTCTTTCAGGGTCTTGCCGCCTCCCTGGAAGCCGTAAACGGGCAGGACCCTCCCGTTGGGGACTCGGGTCGAAATGACCACGGGCACGCCTTTGCCCATCGCTTCTTTGATGGCCTCGAACATGGGCACGTTGACGTTGCCCCACCCCAGGGCCTGGATGACGATCCCCTTGGCACCTGCGTCCACCGCCGCTTTGACCAGCTTCCCATCGGCACCGCCGTACATGGTGACGATCTCCACGTATGGGAGGGTCGCCTTGGTCAGGGGGATATGCTGCCTGCGCAGGGGCGATCGGTAGAAGATCACCCGGTCGTTGTCCGCCGTTCCCAGAAACCCGAAGTCGCCGGACTTGAAGGTTTCCACGTCCGAGGTATGGGTCTTGACGACTTCGCGGGCGGCATTGATCTGGTTGTTGAGAACAATCATGGATCCCTTGCCCTTGGCGTCGGGCGACACGCAGACCCTGGCGGCGTTCAAAAGGTTTCTCGGACCGTCGAAGTCTTTTTCCGAGGCATTCCGCTGGGCCCCGATGAGGACGATGGGCTTTTCGCCGGGAACCGTCAGGTCGAGAAAGTAGGCGGTTTCCTCGAGGGTGTCGGTGCCGTGGGAGACAATCACTCCGACCACTTCAGGCCTTGCCATGGCGGCGACCACGGCTTTCTGCAGCCCGATCCACCGCTCGGGGTCCATGTAATCCGAAGGGACGTTGGAGAGATTTTGAACCTCGATGCGGGCAAACTCCCCGATCTCGGGGACCGTGGACAAAAGGTCCTCCCCGGAGATGGCGGGTACCGGGGCCTTTTTTACCGGGTCGATCTTCATGGCGATGGTACCTCCCGTGGCGATGAGGGTCACCACCGGGAGGTCCGCGCGGGCGAGAAAGGGAAACAGGAGCAGGCTCAAGACCGGCATGACCACACAGATGAATCTCCAGGCTTTCCGTGACGCAGGTTTCATGACGTCTCCTTTCTTGCTGGGGTTTTCGATCAACCGCTTCTCCCGCTGCCAAAAGCTCGTTCGGGACCCGGAGCCTCGGCTACTCGAGACTCGGGGTTCGGGGTTTTCGGCAGCGGATGCGGGCTCGTCCCTGCAGCCGATAGAACCGGGCTGGCGGTTGCAGGGGTCAATGGCGCGGCGGAGCCGATCGATTCGAGCGGGAGGTTCAACGGGAGGGTCAACCGAGATCACCGGGGAACGAAGGCCTATAGACTACACCCGATGCGTGTCCGGGAAAAGGACTTCCTGGGATGGACGGCAAAAGGCTTTGAAACATGGCCGACGCTGCACGCCGCCGGTCAAGGAATGATGAAAGAGACGTAGGTATATCCCGAGATATGAACATGGCGGATCTGCCGAACCATGTTGCGGATCAGGTAGAGCCCCAGTGCCTTGCAATCTTCTTCGCTCGCCCAGGCAAAGGTTTCCGGCCGCGCGGGGCCGTCCACGTCGCTCATGCGGGTGGCAGCGCGGATTTCCACGAAAACCCCCTCCTCGAGTCGCACGATCCTGAACTTCACGCGTCTTTTCGGAACCCCCTCGCTTTCCGATTCGCTCTGGATGTGCTGGAATACTTCTTCGCAGGACAGTTGCAGGATGGACGCCTGGGAGGGGGTGAGCTGCAGGGATTCCACCCCGTCGGCCAACTGCCGGACAAGGTCCGGCAGCTTTTCCGGGACCCCTTCCACCTTGAAGGAAACGCGGGGTTTGGGCTGGAAATGGTAAATGGTGTTGAGGACAAGGGCCATGAGCCCCCCGGCCGCCACGGCCCGGGTGGTGAAAGGCTGGAGGGCGGCGGGCATGGTTCCGGAGAAGAATTCCCGGCTCTCGGCCATCATCCCGACGCACATGCTGACGCCGATGAGCAGCCCCATCTGGGGGCTCATGCCCGACTGGTGGATCAGGTGCAATCCCGAGTGAAACATCAGGGCCAAGAGCCCCACCAGGAACCCCCCGAAAACCGGCCCCGGCATGTCCAGGATGAGGGCGCTGATCTTGGGGCAAAACGCCAGAAAGAAAAGGAATCCCACCGCGAGGAAGCCCACGGAACGGGAAGCCACCCCGGTCATTCCCAGAACGGGGACGTTTTCTCCGTAGGTTTCGTTGGGCAAGGTCCCGGCAAGGCCAGCAAGAATGTTGGCGGTCCCGTCCGCATACAGGCATCCTTGGACCCGGTCGTAGTCCACCTTCTTGAAATCGCGGACGGAATAGCTCTGGGCGAGCATGCAATTGCCGATG
>JARKQW010000512.1 GCA_029974695.1 Syntrophobacteraceae bacterium
CCAGGAAATTCTTTCCGGTGAGGCGCGGATGTGATCCCCCCAATCTCCAAAGAATGTGGCGCATGGACGAGTTCTCTTCTCTCATAGAACGTTCTTTTGTCTCGCTTGTCGACGAGCGGGCGGACGCCCGTGGGTGGGGCAAGGGGGAGTTTGCCCAGAAAGTCTGGTCCCGGGACAACCCGAAATCCGCCGCCACGAAATGGGCGGCCATGCGCAGCCGATCCTCCAACACAGGCAAACCCCAAGGGGTGCTCATCTCCGATGCCCAGCGCATGGCCGACGTCCTTGGTGAAGATCTGACCTATCTGCTCGCCGTGGCCAAAGAGAAGGCCAGGAAGTCGAGCCAGCCCTCCTGAAGTCCTCGAACAACTCGTTTTAATGGCGAATTTCCCGCTGGTACCGGAAATTATTTCCGGGCCTTGTGTTTCACAAGAAATTCTTGCAAATACAACCTCGTCATCCCTGGCGCTGACGGTTGGCCAGTATTCCGGGATGCCAAACCATCAAGACGAGGTCCTTTGTGAGAAATTCAAGAAAACTGCGTCCCGAGGAAGAAGAGTTCATCAGCACGCTCGTGTCGAGTCTGCCCCCGGTCATCGCCCGCAAGGAGGTCAAACGTTACCTGGGTGGGATGATAGCGTCCCAAACCCTCTGCAATGCCGATTCAGCCGGAGTGGGGCCGCAGGTCCCCTACCGCGTGTGGCGGGTGGTCACCTACAGGACGGAGTCCCTGGTCAGGTGGATCGTGGAACGGTTCGGGGTTGTCCGCCTTGCGAGCCTCAAGACCCTGTAGCCCCATTGGCAGGACGCAGATTGTGCACGGCTGCCCTGGTGGCGTCGGGGATCAGATGGGCGTAGCGCATGGTCATGGTGATGGTCTTGTGCCGCATCAAGGTTTTGATGCGGTAGATATCCGTTCCGGCCATGGCCAGCCAGGAAGCGAACGTGTGGCGCAAGGTGTGAAAGACCACCTTGTGCCGCGCGTCCTTCACATGGGTGTTGAACCCGAGCCGGACAACAAGCTCCGCGAAGCGATGAGTGAGAGAGCTGCGTTCCTTCCCGCCCTTCGGCGGTGTCAGGACCAGACCGCCTGGAACCCTGCGGACCCCATTCCCGGTGGCATTCTCGGAGCGGGATGCTGCGTCCAGGCGTTCCCGAAGTACCGCTTCCACTTCGGTATTGATGAAGACCTTGCCGCCTGGCTTCCGGCTCTGTTCCTCCCGCACGGTGATGACGCCGTGGACGAGATCCACGTCCACCCATTCGAGGCGCAATATCTCGCCAAGGCGCATGCCGGTGTTGAGCCCCAGGACGATGGCGGCATGCAGGTCGGCCTGTCCCGAGGCATGGGCGGCCTGGATCAAAGCGTCGGCTTCCTCATAGGAAAGGAAGCGCTCCCTGGCGTTCTTGGGTTTGGGCAGGGCCACCCCCTCCAGCGGGCTCTGTCCGGAGAAGATGGCCACGCCCTCCACCTCCGTCACCCGGGCCATGTTGTAGGCCCGGCGCAGAACGGCCATGTAGTGCAGGGCCGTGGACTCGGAC
>JARKQW010000008.1 GCA_029974695.1 Syntrophobacteraceae bacterium
GTCTCCTTTTCTGCCGGCGTTTTGCTGCCCGCTTTGATTCATGATCGAAGGCCGGTGTTTCTTTGGCCGACCGACCTATACAAGAATGATAATCATTTGGAGGGCCGACGGTTTGGCTGGTTGGTAACCTTTCGCCCCTCGCCCTTCCGCTTGCAAACCCACAAGTTCTTTTTGGCACAATTATTGACAGGGGTGGGGATCTATGGCACAAACGGCTCAAGGTCATGGGTCTCGGTGGGACGTAAACTCAGTCGACACAACATTATACGGTAGGAGAGGAGGTGAGGAACGGGCTTTCGGCCAATTGAAGATCTTGCAGCATTATTTTTTCGACAAAGCATTTCACCCCTTTTCCCTATTGTTATCCTTGGAAATTTGAGCTTCATCTTTCTGCGGTTCTGCGTCATTCATTGAACCTACCCCGTTCTCCTTAGATGCCCTTTGGTTTAGCGGTTCGCATTCCTACCCGAGAAGACCCCAAGCATCGGATCCGGACCCCGTTGCGGTTTCCTTTCTACCGGTTCCGGACATGGACTTGATCCGGCAGTGATCCCAACGGGTTGGCTTCGATCGCCCTGCCCGCGGCGTGCCGTGGAGTGGAAAGGCAGCTTGGGGGGTTCCTGGACCTTCACCCTTTCGGTCGTTTGGAAAGGATCAGCGGAAGGAGACGAAAATGGCAGCAGCATCGGCACCGGACAAAGTTCCGGGAAGAGCATGGGTGGTCACCTTTGCGGGGACCGCCGTGAATTTGTGCCTTGGGATTCTTTATGCCTGGAGTGTCTGGGCCAAGGCCCTGGTGGACGAGAAGAACGTCGGGAAACTCATGACCGGCGTCAACGAAGGTTGGGAGTACCTGAACAACGCCCAAGCGGCCACTCCCTTTTCCCTGTGCGTCATCATGTTCGCCCTCCTGATGATTCCCGGGGGGCGCATCCAGGACAAGTACGGCCCCAAAGTCGGAGCCACCGTCGGGGGACTTTTTCTCGCTGCGGGCTGCATCTTATCGGGTCTCATGAAGAGTTACGCGGGCCTGATCATCGGCTTCGGGATTTTGGGCGGCATCGGAATGGGCATCGGCTATGCGGCGCCGACTCCCGCCGCCCTGAAGTGGTTCGGACCCCATAAACGGGGCCTGGTGGCGGGCCTGGTCGTCGGGGGCTACGGGGGTGCGGCCCTCTACATTGCCCCTCTGGCAAAATACCTCATCGATACCATGAGCATTTCCGGGAGCTTCATTGCCCTGGGGATCTTCTTTGCCGTGGTGGTGATCATTGCGGGACAGCTTCTTTCCTGGCCTCCGGCAGGATATGTGCCCCCGGCGGCCCCGGCTTCCAAAGTGGCTTCGGCGACTCCCGTGAAGCCGACCCTCACCGTAGTGGACTGGATGGCGGGAGACATGGTGAAGACTTGGCAATACTATGCCCTGGTGCTGATGTTCATCGGCACGACCCAGTCGGGCCTTCTCATCATTGCGAACGCCGCCGGGATCCTGGCCACCACCGCCAAGGACATCCCGTTCTTTGCGGCCAACGCCTGGATCCTGGTTTCCTTCGGAGGCTTGGTGAACGCCCTGGGACGGGTGGGAACGGGAATGTATTCGGATGCGATCGGTCGAGCCAACGCGTATGCGTTGAACTGTATCCTTTCGGCGGTGTGCCTGTTTGCCATGCCGGCAATCACCAGGTCCGGCAGCGTGCTGCTTCTCTTCATTGCCGTGGGGATCGCTTACTGGCAGTACGGGGGCGGACTGGCTCTTCTGCCTTCCTTCACGGCGGATTTCTTCGGACCCAAAAACCTGGGCTTCAACTACGGTCTGGTCTTCATCGGATGGGGACTCGGGTTCTTCATGGCCAGGCTGGGCGGCACCATCAAGGACGTAACGGGGAGCCTGGATTGGGCCTTTTACCTGTCGGGACTGGTGCTGGTCGCAGCGGTGGTCATATCCCGCATTGCCAAGCGACCCTCTTCGGCCCAGGAACTGGCCACCGCCAAAGGCTAAGAGGCTAGGGGGGCTCGGAGGCCGAAAGGCGAGGCGGGTTGGTCAGTTGGTTGGCCGGCCGGGGGCTGGTGGCTGGAGGCTAGGGACTACAGGCCGAAAAGCCCGGGGATTCGAAACCTCCCCAGCCCGCGCAAGAACCGATGGGAGGTCCATGGACAGCCATTGTGCAAACGGCGCCCCTTCCCAACCCGCAACCTGGGGACGGGAGGATCGAAAGAAGACCCGTCCGAACCGACCTTGTCAATCTTCCGCCTTTGTCCACCCGGGGGACCCCATCGGCCCCTAGGCCCTGACAATGGTCAGCGTGAAAAGGTTTACCGACGGTTTGACGAAGGAGGCCCCTCCCGTGACCGGGAGGGGCCTCAAACCAGGTTGCGCTCAAGGTCGCCCTGACATGCTGAGTGCAGATTTCGAGCAAACGGCTGATCCTGCGGGTGGGTGGTTTCGGCTTGAATGCAACATCGTATCAAACGTTGGTGGATCAGATCGGGCGGGAGACGGGGGAGGCTGGGAAGCAGCCAAGAATTCACACGGCCACTTGGTTCCCGTCCGGAGTCTGAGAGCGAGGCTGGGAGGCCGGGAAGCAAGAAGGCTGGAAAGTGGAGGGGTTGAAACTCCGGGGGGGCACGAGCCCGCAGCGGCGGTTGGGTTGCTTGCTTTGGCGGCAGAGCAAGCTTGCCTCACCAGTGTGCGTCACGGGGGGAGGACAAAGCGTGGGAACGGGAAACCGATGCCCGCCGGGTCCCAGCCGGCAGCATGCCGAAATGGGCGTCCGGCTTCCCAGCCTTTGGCCTCTCGGTGGGCTTCGCTTCGCTCCACCCACCCTACATTGCTCGTCCCTTGCCCCTCGCCAACCAACCAACCAACTAACCGACTAACCAACCCTTGGCCTCTCGCTTATATCCCATAGTCCAGTCTTGTAGCCAGGAATGCGGGGAGGTTTGCCTTGAGGATCTTTTCCCGGGCCGAGGCGATGTCGGAGGGGACCAGGCGCAGGTTCAGGGACCCACGGTCCGTGTCCAGGACCAGGTAGGCGGCACGAGGGTCCCCGTTCCGGGGCTGGCCGACGCTTCCCGGGTTGACCAGGTAGATTCGGTCTCCCCTCATAACCAGGTCGGGCCCGATCCAGGAGGGGGCCGCAAGCTTTTCCTTTTCGTCCAGGGTCCACACCTCCGGGATGTGGGTATGACCGTAGAGACACAGGCCAACGGCGGGGTATTCCTTCCGGAGGGTTCGAAAGGCGCGCCGGGCTTCCCCGTAGTCCAGGATATAGGCGAAGACGCTGTGGGGGCTGCCGTGGCACAAGAGAACCCGATCGTCGAGGAGGTCGGTTGGAGGGAGGGTCGTGAGATAGCGAATGTCTTCTTCCCCCAGGCGGCTTCGGGAATAGTCGAGGGCCTCCCGGGCGTAAAAATTGAACTCGAAAGCCGTCTCGGGATCGAAAATTCCTC
>JARKQW010000025.1 GCA_029974695.1 Syntrophobacteraceae bacterium
AGGATGAGGACGGTTCACTCGGCGAAAAACCTCCTCGATGGTTGCGTCCAGGGACGGAACGACCCGGTCGGCTTCCATCAGGTCCCGGCGCACGGAAGGGTCCCAGAGGAGGGAGCCGTTGGTGAGGACCATGAGGGGATAGGAAGGATAGCGCTTCTTGATTTCCCGGATCAGGTCACCCAAGGGAAGATAAAGGGTGGGCTCCCCGGCGCCGGCGAAGGTGAGAACGTCCACGCTGCCGGGATGGTTTCGGAAATAGTCCGCCAGTTCCCCCAAGACCCGATCGGGGTCCAGGAAGGCTTGTCGATCCAGGGTCAGACACGTGGTGGGCCCCGCTTCACAGTACACGCAGTTGTAGGTGCATGTTTTGTGGGGAACAACGTCGATGCCCAGGGACCTTCCCAGGCGGCGGGAAGGGACGGGTCCAAAGATGGTCGGCATAGGAGCTGGTCGAGGCGACCCCTCATTTCTCGGGTGAAGGTTCTTCCTTGTACCGCTGCATCATGACGTGATTCATCTTGTTCAGGTAGACCTCGCAATCGGAACAGGACTGGCTGTTTTCCTTGCATTCCCGGGGGACCAGGTCCCAGCAGGGCACGGGGAAATTCAGGATGGCGGGGCACTGCTTTCTGATCTCCTCGGGACAGCCCCGGATCTTCCAACAGGGGGCCAGGGTGAGCAGTTTCTTGATCCCGGCGATGTTGAGTCCCTCGTCGCTCAGGAGCTTGCGAAGGCACTTGAGCCACTGAAGATCGTTATTCGAGTAGAAGCGCTTGCCGCCCCTTCGAGCGGGGCGGATCAAACCCTCCTGTTCATAGATTCTCAGCGTGCGGGGGTGGATGCTGAGCAATTCCGCAACGATCCCTATGGGGTAAAGAGCCTTGCGGTTTTCATCATCCATGGACCAACCTCCTGTAGGGCGGACCGTTGCCGGGTCGTCTATATTCAAAGAATTATATAATCTACGAGTTTGATAGTCCAATTTTTTCCTCGCCGGGGCTTCATGAGAGACCTTTCCTTTTGCCTGCATCAGTGCTATTGAAATTGGATACCGAACGCAAAGGACCGTAACGCCCAAGCGGGGTTGCATACCCGGCAGAACCACCATTTAGGAGAAGAAATATGCGCAGTGACATCATGAAGAAGGGAATCGAGAAGGCTCCACACCGCTCGTTGTTCCGAGCCATGGGATATACCCAGGCCGAATTGGACCGTCCCATCATCGGGATTGCCAATTCCGTAAACGAAATCATCCCGGGTCACATCCACCTGGACAAGATTACCGAGGCGGTCAAGGCCGGGGTTCGCCACGCGGGGGGCACTCCCGTCGAGTTCGGCACCATTGGAGTCTGTGACGGCATCGCCATGAACCACGACGGTATGCGGTATGCTCTGGCCAGCAGGGAACTCATTGCGGATTCCGTGGAAGTCATGGCCATGGCTCATCCCTTCGACGGCTTGGTCCTCGTTCCCAACTGCGACAAGATCATTCCGGGTATGCTCATGGCCGCCTTGCGTCTCAATATCCCGTCCGTCATGGTGAGCGGAGGACCGATGCTTTCGGGGAGGTTCCGGGGAAACCCCGTGGACCTGGTATCCGTGTTCGAGGGGGTCGGTTCCTACAAGACCGGACAGATGAGCGCCGAGGAATTGGAGGAATTGGAAGAGAACGCATGCCCCGGGTGCGGGTCCTGCGCCGGGATGTTCACGGCCAATTCCATGAACTGCCTGACCGAGGCCCTGGGTCTGGGGCTGCCGGGAAACGGGACCATTCCTGCGGTGACGGCGGCCCGAATCCGGCTGGCCAAACTTGCCGGGATGAAAATCATCGAGTTGGTCTCGCGGAACCTCCGTCCCCGGGATATCGCCACGCGAAACGCCTTTGAAAATGCCATGGCCGTGGACATGGCCCTGGGCTGTTCCACCAACACCGTTCTCCACGTTCCCGCCATCGCCAATGAGGCCGGGATCGAGCTGGACCTGGATCTTTTCAACACCGTCAGCGCCCGCACGCCGCACCTGTGCAGCCTGCGTCCCGGCGGCGCCCATTTCCTCGAAGACCTGGACGCCGCGGGCGGAGTCCAGGGAATCATGAAGGTGCTGGCCGATGCCCATATGATCCACCTGGACGGGATGACGGTCACCGGGGAAACCGTGGGGGCAAATCTCCGGAAGGTCCGAAAGATCGACCATGAAGTCATCCGGCCCCTGGACAATCCTTACCATAAGGAAGGGGGCATCGGCATTCTGTACGGAAATCTCGCACCCGAAGGGGCCGTGGTCAAGCAGTCGGCGGTAGACCCGGAGATGCTCTGTCGGAAGGGTCGAGCTCGGGTGTTCGCCAGCGAATCCGCCGCGGCTTCGGCCATTCTGGGCGGAGCCGTCGTTCCCGGAGACGTGGTGGTCATCCGGTATGAAGGTCCCAAGGGGGGGCCGGGCATGCAGGAAATGCTCACGCCGACGGCGGCCATCATCGGCATGGGGTTGGGCAAGGACGTGGCCTTGATTACGGACGGACGTTTCAGCGGAGGGACCAAGGGCGCCGCCATCGGGCACATTTCCCCCGAAGCTGCGGAGGGGGGACCCATTGCCCTGGTCGAGGAAGGCGACGAGATCCTCATCGACATTCCCAACAAGAAGCTGGAACTCCTGGTGGATGAAACGGTCCTGAAGCAGCGGCGGGAGAAATGGACCCCGCCCGAACCCCGGGTGAAGGAAGGCTATCTCGCGCGTTACGCCCAGATGGTCACCTCGGGGTCCCGGGGAGCCGTTCTCCGGCGCTAGCCCCGAGGGATCGAGACCCGCCCAAGCTCGTGGGCGACGTCTTGGGTGGAGTCTGCGCGGAGTGGCTGTTCAAGAAAGCCGGTAAGCGTCTCGGGAGGTTCCGTCGACCCTTGTTGCCGAGGGGAACACCGCGACGCGGGGGGCAGCTCCCGGCGGCCCCCCCGGTTTTGGGGTCGGGGTGCCTCATTGGGATGGTGGACTTCTGTGGGTTACACCTTCGGTTATGAAGATTCCCTGCGCTATCGCGACTGGTTCCGGTCGGAGCCGGGGCGGACGGCCCTTGCCGTCGCGAAGGAACTCCTCGCCCGCCTGTGGGCCCCTTCGTGTCCCCAGAGGGTCCTCGAAGTCGGGTGCGGCACCGGGGTCTTCTCCGAATGGTTTGCCCAGCAGGGACACCGGGTAACCGGGATCGATCCCTCCCCGTATATGCTCCAGATCGCTCGAAGCCAATTGCCCTGGAACATTCACTTCCATAAAGGCTGCGCCGAACACCTTCCTTTCGACGACAATGCTTTCGATATGGTGGCCCTCATCACCACCCTGGAATTCGTAGAGGACCCCGTAACCGCCCTTACCGAAGCCCTGCGGGTCGCCCGGAGGACCGTGCTCCTGGGAGTCCTCAACCGTTATTCCCTCATCACCCTCGAACGGTGGATCGAGGCTTGCTGGCGGCCTACCGTTTATCGATACGCCCGGTTCTTCAGCATTCCGGACCTTCGACACATGATGGAGGAAATCCTCCGCGGTCCCGTGAGACTTCGATGGAGGACGTGCCTCAGCCTGCCCCTGGGTGCCCTGAAGTACACCCATCGACTGGAACGCTCCCGGTGGATGCAATGGCTGCCTCTGGGTCATTTCATCGGCATGCGCCTGGATTTGACCTATCCCCTCCAGACCGTCCAACAGCCGTTGTTTGCCGAGTTGCCCTCCGCCGTGGGCCACGGAGGGCTGCGATCCGCCTGCTGGTATTCCTCCTTCAAGAAGCGGTCGAATTCCGCGGGGCCCCGCTCCCAGGCCGCGTACGGAGACGAAGGGGGTCCGCTGTGGAAGGGAGGGGGGGCATGAGGGAGGCCCGGTGGTGGAGAAGAGTCGATGAGTCCCTGGTGCATTGCTTCCTGTGTTCCCAGCAGTGCCGAATCCCACCCAACGAGCGGGGCAAGTGCGGAGTGCGCGAAAACCGCGAGGGGACCCTGTGGAGCCTTGTGTACGGGAGAGTGATCGCCAGGAACGTGGACCCCATCGAAAAAAAGCCCCTGTATCACTTCCATCCCGGGACTCGAAGCTACTCCATCGCCACGGTGGGCTGCAACTTTCGGTGTCTCTTCTGCCAAAACGCGGACATCTCCCAGGCCCCCGTCGAGTACGGAAACATCTGGGGCCCCGAAATTCCGCCCCACGAGATCGTAGAGCAAGCTCGACGGACTCGCTGCACCTCCATTTCCTACACCTACACGGAACCGACGATCTTCATGGAATACGCCCTGGACGTTGCCGAACCGGCTCACCGGGCGGGGATCAAAAATGTCTTCGTCACCAACGGGTACCTGTCTCGAGAGTCCCTAAAGTCCCTCGCCCCCTTTCTGGATGCAGCCAACGTGGATTTGAAGGCCTTTGACGACGACTTCTACGGGAAACAGTGCGGGGCCCGGCTCAAGCCGGTGCTCAAGACCCTGGAGGGGCTCAAAGAGGCGGGGATCTGGTTCGAGGTCACCACTCTGCTCATCCCGGGGCTAAACGACGGCGAAGAATCCTTGCGCCGGTTGGCGGGGTTCCTGGCGGCCCTGGATCCCTCCATCCCCTGGCACATCAGCCGGTTCCATCCCATGTACCACATGACGGATCGCCCGGTCACCGGCGTGGCCGCCCTGCACCGGGCGAGGGAGATCGGGATCGAGGCGGGGCTGCGCTACGTATACGTGGGCAATGTCCCGGGAGATGACGGGGAAAACACCTACTGTCACCGGTGCGGCAACCTGCTCATCGACCGTTTTGGTTTCACCATGCGGATTCGAGGCCTCCGGGAAGGAAAGTGCGAACAGTGTTCCACGGTTCTTGCCGGGGTGGGAATCTCCTAGAAATCGACCTGAACGAATGACAGGGAAAGAGCAACTTCTCCTGGAGATCTACCATCGACTCCTCGACGAATTCGGCCCTCAACACTGGTGGCCCGCCGATACGCCTCTGGAAGTGATCGTAGGGGCCATCCTGACCCAAAACACCTCCTGGAAAAACGTGGAACAGGCCGTCCGGGTCCTCAAGGACAACGAACTCCTGGACCTTCACGCCCTTGGAGAGGTTCCCGTCGGCCAACTGGCCTCCCTGATCCGCTCGGCCGGGTATTACAACCAAAAGGCGCAGAAGCTCAAGGCATTCGTCCGGTGGGTGGAAGAGCACTGGCAGGGAGACCTCGGCCGGTTCCTGGGTCAAGAGACGGCCCAATTGCGGGAAGAACTCCTGGGCGTCCGGGGAATCGGACCCGAAACCGCCGACAGCATTCTCCTCTACGCCGCCAACCAACCTTCCTTCGTGGTGGATGCGTACACCCATCGCATTTTTTCGAGGCACGGCTGGGTACAGGAACAAATCTCGTACTGGGAGCTCCAAGAGTTTTTCATGTCCAACCTGCAGCCGGATACGGCCCTGTTCCAGGAGTACCACGCCCTCCTGGTTCGCACGGGACACCTGTTTTGCCGACGCAAACCCCGTTGTGAACCCTGCCCCCTCAGGGGATGGAAAGGGGAATAGACGACGATGTCCGCCCCCGAATCCCCACGCGAGGGTCTCTTGACGGCTCGAACCGAGGAGTCCTCCCAATACCGCCGTCCCATGGAGGATGAGGAATGGCGCTCCGTTGTTTTGGAGTTGAGAAGAGGATTGGCGCGCCTGGATTCCCGGCAGGTTCAGGCCCGGGTCCTCGGCATCCGGCAAGGGCTGAACTGCCTGGATGCGATGATGAGCCGCTACTGCGAGCTCACCTGCGGTTCGTGCCCGGACCGATGCTGCCATGGAAAGAACATCTTTTACAATCGGGCGGACCTGCTTTTCCTGGCTTCTTCCGGGTTGGATCTGCCCCCGGGTCAAACCCGGGCCCGGCATGGCGAGCCCTGTCGGTACCTGGGAGAACGAGGGTGCGATCTGGACCGGGCCCGGCGGCCCTACGTCTGCGTCTGGTTCCTGTGCGAACCCCAGGTCAAACTCTTCCGGCAGGAACCCCCGCACTTCCAGCGACAGGCGCTAAAATGGATGGAATCCATCCGGCGCTCGCGCCTGGAGATCGAGAGTCTCTTTGAGCGAGCTTCAAGAAAAGACGGCCGGTAGTCGCTGCTCCACCGCCCCGCGCCGGGCTGAAACGAACGATCCTCGAGGCCCGGTTCCCTGCCGAAACACGACCGACATCAGTTCCCTCAACCGGATGCCGAGTGACTCACGCTTCCCCGATCCGGGCCGTAACCCTTTCTCTTCTTCCGGTCTTCCAGGTACTCCTTGAGCTTGACGGGCAGTCCCCTTTTCTTGGCGGAGCGACTTCTCAGGCTCGTGAGAATTCTCGCGGCCAACGGCTGTTTCAAGGGAAATCCCCACTTGCGCTTGTATTCCCGGGGGGTCAACCGGTGCATGCGCAGATGATTGGCCGTCAGCTGCCTGAACTCCGCCCCGCATTCGAGGCAATACACTTTGTCGTCGTGGATGGAGGAGCGGGGCTCCGACCGGAACGCCGGCTCTCCTCCCGGGGTTGGAGCAACGGCGAGTTCCTCCGGCAAAAGGGGACGACCTTCTGCTTCCGCCTGTTCTATCTTGTAGAGTGAGTTGTAGACTTTCATGAGGACGGCCTCGATCTCCTCACCCGACATTTTGGCATGAGAAGCCTGAGCGTGCACAATCTGCACCGCCAATTGCAGCAGCTTGTTTTCCATAGAAGCACCTCCATCATTCCCAGGACCCGGATCTCCGGCTGTTCCAGAAATCCGTGAATGAAATATGGTGACTTTTCCAATCGTTGTAAAGATAAGGAGAAGGATGCGCGGAGGGTGGGGGGAATCCCCGATCCGGGAATGTCCCGAATCGGTTTCGAGTCCTCAAGCCCCCTCTTGGAGAAAGTAATCGGAGATCACTCCCATGAACCGATTGTACTTCACGGCGTAGTGGGAAAGGCCCTTTTGGGCGAAGGCCTCCGACAGGACGCCATCTTCCTCGATCAGTCCCGGGGATGCCTTCTCCCATTCCGAGGCGGACAGGGCGAGAAGGTCTTCCACCCGTCGCCGGTAATAGTCCCGAACGGGCAGATCCGAATGGGCGTTGACAAACCAGGGAAAGACCCGGCCGACCTTTTCCAGGAACAGGTCGTGTTCCTCGCCGAATTTCAAGCAGGAGGAATCCGTGAAGTTCATGAGGGTGTTCATCTTCTCGAGATCGATGTAGCCGCCTTGGAGACTGAGCTCGTGAGCCCTCGTCCCAGGAAAGGGAAAGAAGAAGGACCATCGAAACCGGCCGGGCTTGGCCGTGGCCATGAGGCGAACGGTTTCCATGACGTCCTCCCGGGTTTCGAAGGGCAATCCGATCATGAGGAAGATGGAGGCGTGGAGCCCGAAATTCCGGGCGATGCGGATGGAGGAAAGGATCTTCTCGTTGCTGGTGTGGCGATTCATGATCCGGCGGCGAATCCTCTCGCTCCCGCTCTCGACGCCGAACTTCACGATTCGACAGTTGGCGTCGGCAAGCGCCCGCGCCCGGTCTTCATCGAAGAAGCCGACATGAGCGTTCACCACGAACGGGATATCGGATACCCGTTTGTATTCCCGGCAGAATTCCTTCACGAACCCTTTCCGAAAGGTAAAAAGATCGTCGTCGAAGATGAACATTCGGATATTTCGGTAGTTCGCCGTCAGGTATTGGATCTCCGCGATGATTTGATCCACGCGGAAGTGCCGTATGTAGCCCAGGTCACGAAACCCGCAGCCCAGGTCTTTGCGGTACTGTTGCACCATCAGGTGGTTGAAGCAGTAGGTGCAGGAAAACGGGCAGCCCCGGGACCCCATGAGGCCCACCCAGCCGCCCTTGGCGTCGATCATCTCCTGGAAGTCAAGAATCCCGTAATCCTTGGGAGGGAGGGCGGTCAAGTCGGGCAGGCGGCGCAGGGGGTTGATTCGCACGGATCCCCGGTACACCAGGCCCAGGTTCGAGAGATCGTGCAGGTCTTCTCCCCGTTGAAATTTCTCGACGAATTCCAGAAACGCCTCTTCACATTCTCCCCGAAAGACATAGTCGAAGAGCCCCGTCTCGAGGATTTCCCGCGCCGCCACAGTGGCATGAATTCCCCCGATGACCAGGGGGACCGACACGGCCTCCCGTGCCCAGCGGGCGAGGGTTCGGGCATAACCCCATTGATTGGTGACCACGGAAAAGCCGATGAGGTCCGGGGCGGCTTCCCGGACGAATTGAATGAATTCTTCCCGGGAGGGCAGGGGACCCATCTCGTCGCACAGTTGCCGGAACGACACCGAGTGTCCGGCCTCCTTGAGAACGGCGGCCATGTGGGCCACGCCGTAGTTGAAGCCCAGTTGCGAGTTGGCGTTGGGGTATAAAAAGAGAATCTTCATTGGCTTCTGGCATCCATGATTCGGGAGATGATTCCCTCCACATCGAGGGGACCGGGACTCGAGAGGGTATCCACGTGAATGATCCTGCGCCGGGCCGGTCCGCATGCACTCCACCTGCGGATGAATCGGGTGTTGTTGGACCCGGCAAATACCGTGTAGGTGGGAATTCCCAGGGAGGCGGAAATATGCTGGCAGGCGGAGTCGTACCCGATGAACTCGTCGCACCGGGAGATCAAAGCCCCCATTTCCCCGATGGAACATTGGACCCCGATGACCCCGTGGGAGAGGGGCTTTTCCCCCAGGGAGCCGAACCGGGTTTCCTCGCATGAATGATTCGAGGAGCGCAGGGCTTCGAGGAGAACCCGGACCTGGGCTTCCTCGTTGTCCCCGGAGCCCTTGTCCAGGAGGATGACCGTGTCGGGGTTTTCCAGGAGACGCTCCAACAGCTTCCTCTCGAAATCCGGCCCGGCCCTCTTTCGCCAGTTGCCTCCCACTCCGAAATTGACGGCGATCAAATGTCGGCACCCGCAGGCTCGGATGGCGGAGCACGCGGAGTGGGCCGCCTCGAGGGTCCCCTCGGGAAGCCACACCCGGGGGTAACGGAAATCGGAAACCCCGAAGACCCCGTTGAGCCAGTGGTTGGCCAGTTCCGCCATGTTCATTCGGCTCAGGTAGGAAGCGCTCCCGCGGCTGTCGAAAAACAGGCAGTCGTGATTCCGGGTGAGGGGCAACACGCCCAGTTGAGAGAAGCGGGAGTCGGGGTCCACCAGGAGGCAGTGGTCCGGGGAGGTCTGTCGGGGTTCCTCGCGAACGGCGGCCAGGGCCTCATGCCAGGCGGAGAATCGCTCGAAGAGTCCTCCCCGCCTCACATACTCGACCTCTCTCACCCTCAGGTTCCTGTGCCCTCCGAAAATCTCCCGCAGCCGGGGACTTCCCAGGAGCACAAATTCCGCCCCGGGAAAGATCGTCTCCAGGCGCTGCAGGATGACGCTGGTGATGGCCACGTCCGCACCGATGGTGACCCTCGAAAGAACCAGGACCTTCCGGGGTTGACGACTGATTCCCGGATAAGCCCGGGTCGAGCGGGTGCGTTCCAGTCGGGCAAGGAGGTCCCGATCGGTGGCGATGCCGAAATCCCGGAGGGCCTCATCGAGTTCCTTTCCCTCGGGAAGTCGGCGGCAGAAATCAATCACCTCGCTCATCACCCGGTTGTAGGTCTCGGGCTGGAATTCTTCGAAGTCGTCGCACAACCCTTCCACGATGATTTCAAAGAGAGCCGAAGAGGCCGCCCTGTTCCACCGGGGGTCCTCGAAATGGGTCGCCATTTCGCAAAGAAGGCGAATGGACTCCTCTTCGAAACGACCGTTTTGATAGTAGTGATCCATGAAGGAAAGAGCGATCTGGGATGCCAGGCGGCTCAATTCTTCGAGATCTCGTCCATGGTTCCGGAAGGAGACCCATCGGTCCCGGTAGGAGATGGCGGTCATGGCTCTCTGCTCTTCAGGAGTTCCACCCCCGCCCGGTAAACCGTTTCGGGGGTGATTCGGGTCATGCACCGGTGGTCCGTGGGGCAGACTTTCTTGTGGCATGGGGAGCAATCCAGGTCTTCCCGCAAGACGAGGGTGTTTTCCAGGTTTGCGGCGGTGTATCTCGGGTCCGTGGGTCCCATGATCACCACGGCCGGGACCCCCAAGGCGACGGCGTAGTGCCGGGGACCGGTATCGTTGGTGATCATCAGGGAACACCGGGAAACCAAGGGTTTGAGGAGAGCGAGATCCACCTTGTAGGGGCTCGTGTCCAGGATCGGGGCCCGGGTCGCACGGAGGATGGCCCGGGCGATGTCGCCCTCCCCGGGACCCACCAACAGCAGGAGCTTTCCATTGCCTTCGAGGGCAAACAGGTCCGCCAGTCGGGCGAAGTACTCGGGCGGCCAGCACTTGGACGAACCAAACCGGGCGCCGGGATTGATCCCGATGATCCGGTCTCCCGGCAGGATTCCGTGTTCCCGGAGGATTCCCTCCGCCTTCTCCTCGAGGCCGGGCGACATAAACAGGCTGGGTTTGGGGTCTGTGGGCACCTTCCACCCCATCCAGCGGCATAGATCCAGGTAATACTCGACCATGGGGATGGGCAGGATTTTCCCGGAGGTCCTTCGGGGCTCGGGACCTGAGGTCAGGAGCAGGCTCCTCCCGTTGCGTCGATAGCCCGCAATCCGCGGGACCCCGGCAAGGCGGGCCGCGAGGGCGGATCGAACGGAGTTGGGCAGGATTACGGCCAGGTCCGGCTTTTGCCTCCGGATGGTTTGCACCGTCCGCAAAAAGCCCCCCGGAGATCGATCTTCGCAATCGAGGATCTCATCGAACCAGGGACCGTCTTCCAGGACTCCCCGGGCGTACCTGCGCACCAAGGCAACAATACGCGCATGGGGGAAATTCTGCCGGATGCAATCAAAGGCCGGAGTGGCCATGACCACGTCGCCGACCCAATTGGGACAGCGCACCAGGATGGTCTTGAACCCCCGGGGGCTTTTGCCTCGTGGATGAGCCCCCGACCATCGAGTCCAAACGGACTCGAAAAACCGACGTTCCTCGGGGGGGCCTCCCTGCCGGTCCAGGTCCCGGAGAAAGCGATCCAGGTCTTTGCGGCATGGAGCCGGGTCCCGAGAACGAAGGACTCGAGTTCCGTCGGTGTCGCACAGCACCGGGGGCTTCTCCCCGGGGCCTGCGGGGAGTAGGATGTTGCTCCACTTGAGGTCTCCGTGAATCACCCCCGCCCGGTGCATGCGGCCCAGGAGGACGGCCAGGCGGGCCAGGAGGGTTCTCCGGGCCGGCGCATCCGTCTCCGGCCAAACAGCCGGCAAACCTCGGGCGTTTCCGATGTATTCCGAAACGAGGTAGGATCGTTTCAACAAGCGAAACTTGCGTTCCTCGAGGCAAAGGATGGGTTCGGGTACCGGGACGCCTCTTTCCAGGAGGTTCCACGCCGCAAGCCAGGATCGAACCGCCCGGCACCGACGAAGGGCGTTGCGAAGACTGTAGAACCATCCTTTGCGGTTGTACCGCTTGAGAAAATACGCCCGGTCTCCCACCTCCACCCGGCAGGATTTTGTAGTCCGGCCCTCCTTGACCGTCGTTCCTTTACCGAAAAGCCGATCGGGGTCGGGAAGGAGCTCCTTCAACACCGCTTCCGCTTCCGATCGATTCACCCGCAGAATTCGAAAGGCATCCTGTCGGTGCTTTCGGAACCGGGCATTGGAAGACAGGCATCGCCGAGTCTTTCCGTCCCAGACTTTCCCGGCGAGATCGAGGGTGATTGCCTCGAGTCGGTCCAAAAGGTCCCGAACCTGCAGGTCCTTTGTGTCCAACCCATAATCTCGGGCGAACCGCAACCGCTCTGCCCGGCTGCTCAGGGTCCAGAAGTTGAGGAGAAGAAGGGCCAGGTTCCGGACCCGTTCTCGCAAAGAGAGTCCCTGCTTTTTGAGGCGAATACGGTCGGCGTCCAGCAGGACGAAAGGGTTGTCCGACCCCGGGTCCCGCAGCAGAATATTCCCGATGTGAAGGTCTCGGTGGTCCACGCCCGCATCGTGGAGTTCCCGGATAAACCCGGCAAACTTTCGGATCAGCTCCCGTTTTGTGCGGAAGGGAAGCCCCGGGTAATCCCGCTTCACATAGGTGTTCAGATTTTGGGCTCCCGGTACTTCCCGGGTCAGCAGAATATCGCGTTCCAGAATCCCCGAGCGCTTTTGGGTCCCGTAGGCCAGGACCTCGGGGACCGGAATTCCCCGGCGGGCCAGTTTCAGAAGGGTGCTTCCCTCCCGGCACGCCTTGGCTCCCCCCACGGTTCGCAAGATCGCCCTGGTTCCCGAATAGAGCCCTTCCTTGAGGATGACCCCCGGGGCATGACGCACCGTTTGTCTCATGGGAGAGGATTTTACCACCTCGACCTCGAGGGTCCCCTCGCTCCATTGTTTTAGCCGGGGGGGTCCCCCGGGGGAAACATGGTGCCACCGGATCCCTTCCAGGGAAAGAACCTTGAATCCGGACTTTTCTCTCAGCGCCCGGCGGCATACCGCCAGGGTATCCGCCACGTTCTTCTCGAGGGTGAAATCGAGGGAGGTGCGGTAGGCGGCCTTCCCCATGTCCTCCCATGAATCCTCGAGAAGGATCGTCTCGAGGACCCGCCGGAGTTCGAGGGGATCCTTGGCGTCTTGAAGCACGAATCCGTTCACCCCGTGCCGAAGGATTTCGGAAGCCCCGTTGCCCGTCGAGGTAATGACGGGGAGCCCGCAGGCCATGGCTTCCAGGCAAACGTTGGAGAAGGGGTCGTAAAGAGTGGGGAGGACCAGGAAGTCCGCCGCAGCATAGAACGCTTCGATGTCCTTCTGAAACCCCAGGAAGCGGACCTTGCTTTCGATTCCCCATCCCAGGACCTTCTTCCGGTATCGTGGTTCCTTGTCCTTGCCCACCACGATCAAGAGAAAGCCTTCCAATGGAATCAAGGCCTTCAGCAAGGTGTCCAGGCCCTTTCGCTTCCAGTTGGAGGCGGCGGCATAAAGAAGCAGCTTTTGATCTTCCCGCACGCCCAGGTCCGCCCGGGTGCTCATTCGGAGCTTGTCTCGAATCCCCGGGTGGAACACGGAATGGTCCACCCCGTTGTAGACCACGTCCACCTGTTCCGGACGAACGCGGTAAAAGCGAATGAGCTCTTCTTTGCACTTCTCGGAGTTGCCCACCACCCGGAGGAAATTCCCCGGCTGAAAAATCTTGCGTTCCATGTACAGATTGACCAGGAAGGTTGGGCGTATGAGGTAATGAGCCCATCGCGAGAACGGGTTCGGATAGCGCACGCGAAGCCACTGAGCGTAGATGCCGCCCCCCATGCGGAAGACGTCCTGGGGATGGAACTGGGTGAGCCCGTAGACGATGTCGAAGGTTTGCCGGTCCAGGATCTTTCGACAATTTCCGTGGAACTGCAAGATGTTGAGCCATCCGGGTTTTCTTCGGGCCGCCACCCGGTGGTAGCGCACACCGGGAATTTCCCGGTCCCAGGAGCTGGCCAGGATGTGCACGTCATGCCCCTCCCGGGCCATGGTCCCGGCAAAATTCAGGGCGAATCGCTCGGCCCCGCCTACGGACAGGGAAACCTGCTTGATGACCAGCCCGATTTTCATGGATCACCCGGCCGGTCCAAAGAGGGGGGAATCCGTCACCTGGGCCAGGATGCGGGCAAAGAGGGGAGCGTTCACCGCAAGGGAGTATCTTTCCAGGACGGTTTCCCGGGCCCGGCTTCCCAGTGAGGTCCGCCTCGAAGGGTCCTCCAGGAGTTCCTCCAACCGGTCGATCCATTCCCGGGGAGAATCGGCCCACAGGCCGTTTCTCCCGTGTTCCACAATTTCCCGGTTCAAGCCGATGGGGGAACAAACGGCCGGGAGTCCCACGGCCATGTACTGGAGAAGCTTGAAGCCGCACTTTCCCCGGGACCAGACGTCGTCGTTGAGGGGCATGAGTCCGATGTCGAAAGAATGAAGATCCGAGATCTCCTCGTTGAAATCCCACCGCTTGGCAATCACCGGCAGGGTGGGCCCGTCCGGAAACGCATCGGCGACGATCTTGAGCCTCAGATCCGGGTGTCGTCTTCCCAACTCGAGGAAAACGGGGGACAGGACTTCCAGGTGTCGCAGGGTGGGTCGGCTTCCGATCCAGCCCAGGGTGCAGGCCTTCTTGGGGGATTGGAGGGAAGACCGTGGGGTGTAGCGGGACATGTCCAGGGGAGTCGGGAGAACTTGAACGTTGGGGTTGTGGGGCAAGGTCTGTTCCTTCAAATAGGCGTTGCCTGCAACGACCCGGTCGGCGAGTCTGGCCGTGAGGGCGAACTTCCACCACCGGAAGGAACGGGATGTCTCGGTGGCGGCTTCATCCCGGAACATGACGGCGTCGTCCAGGTCATACACCAATCTCGAGGACGCCTTTCTCAAGGCCAGGAGCAGGAAAGGGGACAAAATGCGCTTTTGCAAAAACACGACATCCGAAGACCGGGCCTCCCGAAACAGGGACCGATCCCATCCCCGGTCCTTGGACAAGGTCCTTACGCGGCAGGAAACCCCCTGTTCCTGCAGATACGGCAGATATTGAAGGACACGGTAGCGTGTGCTTGCCTTGTCCAGGCGAGGAACCAGAAAAAGAACCCTCATGGATCGATCTTAACCAGGTCTTGGAAGGTTGAAGGAGGGAGTGCCTCGGGTGTCTGCGGGTTTCATCCCCTGCCTCCCATTGTCCATGGCACCCTTTGGTATGCCATAGACCCCCGGTGAAGTAAACTCCCAAATGGTCCTTTTCCTCTTTGGTTTTCCCGGGATTCGTGCTATCGGGAAAGGCTGCATCGGCTCCCCGGTCTTCTTTCAAGTCTTACGGCGCGACGGTATGAACCGCACAAAACAGGCCCCATCCGGTCAAGGCTCCCCTGAGGGTCCCGGCTCCTTCTTCCACGCTCCCTCCTTCGTGGGGTTCGAGGGCCCTCCGCCTTTCCGGAAGATTCGGTGGCTTTCCTTCGCAGGGGTGATGCTCCTGGCTCTTTTCCTGTTCGGGTTCAAAATGGAGGATCGGGGGATCTGGTCTTCCCACGAGGCCATTGCAGGGCAAATCGCCCGGGCCATGGTGAGAAGCGGGGACTACGGGGTGGAACGCTTCGAGACCGGTCGCGGGTACAACAACGAAAAACCGCCGCTCTACTACTGGGGCGTCAGCCTGTTTTCCCGGATGACCGGGGAAGTGAACAACCTCACCATTCGTCTTCCCAGCACCGTGAGCGCCGTCCTGCTCGTGGCCCTGGTCTTCTGGATGGGTGCCCGAATGTTTTCGCTCCCGGTGGGCGTCATGGCCTCCCTCATTCTCATGACTTCCATCCATTATCGCTGGCTTGCCCGGGTGGGGCGTATCGACATGGTTCTGGCTCTCCTGGTGATCGCATCCGGCTTTGCCCTTTACTTTGCCTGCCGGGGAGAACGCTCCCGACGTTCCTGGATTCTGTGCGCCGCTGCCTACGGTCTCATGGGCCTGGGTGTGCTGGCCAAGGGGCCGGTGGGGATCGTCCTGGTCTTCTGCGGGATCGGACCCATCCTTCTCCTGGAAAAAAGGTGGGAAGTGATCGGGGAGCTTTGCCTCGCCTGGATCGCGGGGGCCCTGGTGCTCGCGGGGCTCTGTCTCGGGCGGCAGGGATGGCCCGTTCTGGTTCCTTTGGGAGGGCTGGTCCTGGGGGGCCTCTTCCGGAAGCGGATTGCGGTGCGGCCCTTTTCGCCTCACCTCCTGGGGGTTGCCGTGCTTCTCCTGGTGGCCTCGCCCTGGTTCTTTTGGGTCCATCATGAGACCCAGGGACAGTTCACCCGGGATTTTTTCATCTACCATAACTTCGTCCGGTTTTTTCCCCAGGGGGTTGCGGGATATGAAGCCCTCAAGCACCGCCCCTTCTGGTTCTACATCCCTCATCTCCTCACTTCCATGCTGCCCTGGTCCTTGCTGCTCACGGCTTTGCCCCGAAAAGTCCTCAAAAGAGACCGCCCCTCTTACGATCTGCGCCGGTTCCTGGTGGTGTGGGGCGGGGTTTCCTTCCTGTTTCTGAGTCTCTCCAGCTTCAAACGGGCCGATTACCTCCTTCCCGTTCTGCCCCTGCTGTCCCTGCTGTTGGCGTGGTGCCTGGCCAATTTCTACGAGGAGGATCCGGACGGCAAGGGGATTCGCACCGCCCTGACGGCAACCGGCATCCTGTTGGCGACGGCGACGGCGGTCTTGTGGCTCTTGGCGCTCCTCACCGCCTTTGGCGATTCCTTGAGCTCCCCCGTACAAACCCTGGTTGAACACCCGGCGTTTGAATCCCGGTTCAACAGCGACGACGCCAACGGGCTGTTGACCTACCTGAGGTTTTTCCAAGCACCGGAAAATCGTGTGTCCATCCTGTTGTTCTCGGTCCTCATGACGGCGGGGGTTGCGGGAATCTTCCTGAAACGCCGTTCGCTGAAATGGGCCTTTTCCCTTCTCGTGGTCCTGGCGGCGGCTTTCCACACCGTACACGAAGTCAAGATCGCCCCGTTTTTCGAACCGTTCCGCACCCAGCGCACCCTGGCGGCCCAGATCCAGGAGATCGTGGGAAAGGAGGGAAAGCTCCTGATGGTCGAGACGGAACCTCACGACCTGGTGTTCTACTTGGACCGAGAGGTCCTTTGGTTTCCCCATGTCTATCCGGACCGGAGCCTGGCCCGGGTCCTCGCCGAGGAGGCGGGAAAACCCCTGTACTTCATCCTGGATCGGGACCGGTACCGTCGCATGAAGAAGGCCGGGTTCCTCCCCGGGGAGGTGGTCGCGGAGAGCATCCCCGAGCATTTCGACGGCATCGTGGTGCTGAGGCCCATGCCGGCCGATTCCCCCGATCGTTTCCGACAGAATCCTGGACCTGCCGCCCCTGTCCGCGAATCCGGCTAAAGACTATGGGAGGATTGCGGCGGCCGGAGTCCCCAATCGGGAGGGCATCCCCGCAAATGCCATTCCAGGAGTCGGAGGTTGAGAAAGAGCCTCTGCCGGGTCTTGGAATGAAGAAAACCCGTGGCCAGTCCCAGCACCGTGTTGACAAGACAGGACCCGGCAAGCTTCAGGATGAGACCGGCCTTTAACGTCGCGTGAACCCCCGGTCCGTAATGCTTTTGGAAGAAACGATAACGGGATTTCCAATATTCCGTCCGCGCCGCCGTCGGGACCTGACCGGCACTCTTACCCTGGAGGTGCAGGACGGTAAACCGCGGATCGTGGACCACCTTCCAACCCTTCCTTCGCATCCGTCGACACCAGTCGGTCTCTTCCAGGAAGAGGAAGTAGTCCTCGTCCAGGGGCCCGACCTCTTCGAAGGCTTTTCTGCGCACCAGCATGCACGCGCCGATGACGGCATCCACGTCGATGGGCCGAGTCAAATCCAGTTCCTTTCCCGGGTACTTTCGGGGAAAGAGCATCCGCAAAAGACTCTTGTTGGTGAGTTCCGTGAGAAGCGAGGGATCGCTGGAGATGGAATTCTGCTTGGATCCGTCCGAATTGAGGAGCTGGAGGCCCGCGATCCCGACGGCGGGATCGGCGGCCATGGTCTCGATCAGCCCCTCGATAGCTCCTTTCCCCACCCGGGTATCCGGGTTCAACAACAGGAGGAAGTCTCCCGAGGCCTGTTGGAGAGCCCGGTTGTTGGCTCGAGCGAATCCCAGGTTGGTTGGGCTCGAAAGGAGGGTCACCGCGGGAAACTCGCAAGAGACCATGGCCGCGCTGCCGTCCCGGGATCCGTTGTCCACGACGATCACTTGGGGGCGGAGGGATGTCAGGTTTTCGCCGATGGATCGAAGACATTCCCGGAGATCGTCCCGGGTGTTCCAGTTCACGATGAGGACGGAGAGCAGGGTCATGGGATTTCCTTGCGGCGCCTTCTTCGTTCGAGAAGCTTCACGGTGTGCCGGGCGATTCGCCCGGTTTTGGCCAGGATTTTTTGGATCATCTCCCGTTCCTCGCGTCCCACCCGCTGGGACCCGGTGTAGGCCAGGAGAAACCGGAGGCGGTCCGAAGCGGAGATCCCGGGAATCTCCATGGCCGAATAGTGGATCTGGGCCAGGTCCTTGATCCGGTAACGGCGGGAAGCCAAGGGGGAGCAAAGGACCCGTTGGAGATCAATGAGATAAAGGACCTCGTCCGGACCTTTGTAGATGTGGCCCAGGTAGAAATCCTGGTGATACAGGCCGTGACGGTGGAGCCGGGAAGCCAACCGGGCCACCCTTTGGATCAGGTCCCTCTTTTCCCGGAAGGAACCTGCATCCGCTTTGCCTGCAGCCCGCTCCTGGAGAATCTCCTTCAAGGATCTTGCACCGTAAAGCTTCTCGGTGATCGTAAAGGAAGAGATTTCCCGGGAAAGACATCGCCTTTCCCCCCAGGCGACCCGCCGGACCGTGGGAATCCCGGCCCGGGTGACCAGGTCAATGTTTCGCCACTCCCGCAGGCCGTTGCGGGGGAGAAATCTCATGTGCAGGAGGCCCTTGAAGAACTCGATCCAATGGAACCGGTTCCTCTTGAGAAAGAAGGACCTTCCTTCCAAGTCCAACCGGCGAACCACCCGACCTCTCTTTCTGGCCACGTGGGTCCCCGTGTCGGGAGCCATGAAATGGGCGTAGGTTTCAAACCCGCTTTGCCGGAACAAGGCTTCGTCCGTCTCGAATCGGATTTCCTGTACCATGGGAAAAATCATGGCGCTCTTAGGTCCCCGTTCCCGGGGTTGATCCCCTTGATCCGCCGGAGCTCCCAATGTCAAGGACCTCCCCGATGGCGGACAATACCGCGGAAACCGGGATACTCCGGCCGCATGCAACCCGGTGCCCGCATCCTTTCTTCAGGCACGGCGAACAGGGCATGCTCGATTGTAGGCAACGATGCAGGGGGCCCCGGGGTCCGTTTCGACGACCGCTGGTCACAAAGTAGAGGGAGACCGTGGGAGTCCCCGCGGCGGCAGCCATGTGGATGAGCCCGGTATCTCCGCCGACCACCACGTGGGCCTTTTCCAACAAAGCCAGGACCGTCTTGAGATGGCTTCTGGGCCAAAGAAGCACCCGCCCGTCCCATGAGCCCCGGATATCGATGCACGCCGCCCGTTCTTCCTCGCTCGCCCAGGTGAGAAGGACATCCATCCCCAGGTCCTTCACCGTGGAAGCGACGAGCCGTTTCCAGTGATCCCGGTCCCACAGCTTGGTCTTCCAGCTGGCTCCGTAGAGGAACACCGCGGTGGGTCGATCCCCCAGTCGGTGCCGTTCAAAGTATTCGTCCACTTCCCGGTGTCGGCTTTCTTCCGCGAAAAGGTATCCCGAGGGGGGTGGGGGAGACCCGCCGGGAAAGGCGGCCTGCGCTACGGCCAGGTTGCGGTCCGTGATGTGAAGAAGTTCGGAAACCGGACGGACCTTTCGATTGGTTGCCAGGAGGTTGGGCCATTCCCGAACGTGGGAAGCCGGGAAGCCAAACCTCGAGGGGGCCCCCGTGAGGAGGGTGACGGCTCCGCTCTTAGTGTTGCCCTGGAGATCCAGGACCACGTCGTAGCGTTCTTTGCGAACCGCCCGATGAAGTCGAAGGACCTCCCGAAGACCGGAAGACTCGAAGGGGTGCTTTCGCCACCTCTTGGTGTGAAGAAGATGGAGCCGGTGCAGGAGGGGATGGTTCACCAGGATCTGGGAGAAAGGTTCCTCGACGATCCAGTCCAGGGTAAGGCCGGGATGAGCGCTCTTCAAATAGTAGAGCACGGGTAGGGTGTGCACCACATCCCCCAGGGAGCTCACTTTCACGATGAGAATCTTCAAAGGCTTGTCCACTTCAAACCTGCTTCGGCCCCGGCTCTTGGTCGCTCCGGCCTGGAGGTTGCCCGTCGGCCGTCGGTCTTCCTCCCGGGATCTGTCACACGCCGTATTCGGCCTTCTGCCGTGCACGGGAAACCCCGGGTTGGGTCTTCCAACGACGGTGGACCCAAAACCACTGTTCGGGGTACAGGCGTATATAACCCTCCATGGTTGAGTTATACAGCGAAGTGTTCTCCCGGATGTCCCTCTCCATGTCTCCGGTGACTCTCAGGGGAATCTCCGGGAGGAAAACCATGCGATAGTGTCCTCCGGGCTCGCGAAAATTATACACCGGAACCACCGGCGCCCCCGTTCTGAGGGCCAGGATTGCCATTGCCTTGTGGGTGCAGGCGGTCTTGCCGAAAAACGGGACAAACACTCCTTCGTGGGCCGCCGCGTTCTGGTCCAGGAGAATGGCGACCACGCGGCCTCGATTGAGCACCCGAAGAACCTCCCGAAAGGAACCCTTCTTGGAGATGACCTCCGTGCCCCCGATGGATCGGAGCCGAGTGACAAAGGCATCGACAAGGGGGTTTTCGATGGGCCTGGCGATCACGTGGATGGGAAACTGAAGGAGGGAAAAGCCGATGGACATCAATTCCCAGTTCCCGAAGTGAGAGGCCAGCACCAGGACCCCTCGCTTCTTTTCCATGGCCCGATAGAGGTGTTCCATATCCTGAAAGGTGATGAATCGACCCGCGTCGGAGGCATTCAGGCAATACACATAGGGCAGTTCAAAAAAGACCTGAACGAGGTGCTGGAAGCTCTCACGGCACAGTCGACGCCGTGCCCGCTCATCCAGGGTGCCGCCGAAGGCGATGGAGAGGTTCTTGTGGGCGACGGTTCGATGGCGGCGATCGGTCCAGTACCACAGGAGACCTGCCGCGCGCGCCGGGGTCCGTGTCCATTCCCGGGGGATCCCGCCGGCCGCCTTCATGAATCTGTCAATGATCCGGAGCCAACGATCTTTTGACGGCATTGGATGATCCTGTTTTGGGGAAGCATCCTCAGTGCCAGAAACCACGAAGATTGTCAACTACCCCTGCGATGGGGCGATCCACGATTCCAACAGGTTCAGAACCGCTTCTCGGCCTTCCTGGGTGACGGCGGAAAACAGGACCAACCGATCGGGGGGAACCCCCAAGGCCAGGGACGCCTGCTGCACATGGGAGGGCCTCTTGTTTCTGCTCAGCTTGTCGATCTTGGTGAGGACCGCCGCCCCCGGGATATTTCGATCCCGGAGCCACTTCCAAAGGGCAAGATCGTCGGGAGTTGCGGGGTGCCGGGCGTCCATGATGACCACCACTCCCCGCAGGGAGCTCCGGCCCGTGAGGTATTGCTCCATCATGGGGCCCCACCGGGCCCGGATTTCCTGGGAAACCTTGGCGAAACCGTACCCGGGCAGGTCCACAAAAAAGAAGGCCCCGTTGATTCGGAAAAAGTTGAGCATCCGAGTCTGACCCGGGGTTCGACTGGTGCGCACCAGCTTTTTCCTCAGGAGCAGGCAATTGATGAGGGAGGATTTCCCGACGTTGGATCTGCCCGCAAAGGCCACTTCGGGCAGATCCGGGGGAGGGCACTGGTCGATCCTTAGGGCGGATGTTGCGAACTCGGCGGATAGGATCCGCTGGGCGTTTTCCATGAAGTGTTCTTAAGAACGGTTCCGGAGATACTCTTCGATGCGCCGGAGCCCCTCGGTGATGTTGGCCATGGAATTGGCGTAACTAAATCGAACGTAGCCTTCCCCGCCCGGCCCGAAGTCCACCCCGGGGGTGATGCCCACTTTGGCTTTCTCCAGGATCTCGAAGGCGAACGAGTACGAGTCCGTGGTGAACCGCTTGGCGTTGGCGAACGCATAAAAGGCCCCCGTCGGTTCGACGGAGATCCCGAACCCGATCTCCCGCAAACGCCGGAGGATGAACTTGCGCCGACGGTTGTAGGTTTCCCGCATTCGCTGGACATCGGCCTCCACGGACGGGTCCGTCAGAGCGGTGTACCCGGCGGCCTGGGCCACGGAATTGGCCGAAATGAAAAAGTTCTGCAGGACCTTTTGCATGGTCCGCACCAAGGGGCGGGGCACAATCAGGTAGCCCAGCCGCCACCCCGTCATGGCAAACTGCTTGGAGAACCCGTTGAACACGATGCAATTGTCGGTAAATTCCAGGACGGAATGGGCCCGGCCCTCGTAGACCAGCCCGTGATAAATTTCGTCGCTGAAAACCATGGGCCCCAGCTGGGCGATCTCGGCCATACGGTCGGCATCCAGAAGATTCCCCGTGGGGTTGGCGGGAGAGTTGATGAGAATGGCCTTGGTCTTGGGAGTCAGGGCCTTGCGGATGGCTTCGGTCCTGTATTGGAAACCGTCCTCTTCCAGCACCGGGATGGACCTGGGGGTCCCGTCCAGGAACTGGATGAAGTTGGGGTAGCAGGCATAGTGAGGATCCGTGAGAATCACCTCGTCCCCGGGACCCAAGAGAGTGCCCATGCCCACCAGGAAAGCCGGGGAACTCCCGGAGGTGATAAGGACCTGATCGGGATCGAGCTTCGTTATCCCGTACTGACGCTCGTAATATTCACAGATGGCTTCCCGCAGCTTCCGGGTGCCCAGGCTGTGGGTATAGCGGGTCTCTCCCCGCCGGAGAGCTTCCACGGCGGCGTTCTTGACCGCCTCCGGGGTTTCGAAGTCCGGCTCCCCGATTTCCAGGTGAATGACGTTTTCTCCGGCGCGCTCCAATTCCTGCGCGCGCTCCAATACATCCATCACGATGAAGGGCTTGATGCCCCGAACCCGCTTGCAAATCAATGTCTTCTCGCCTTTCTCGCCGGAATCTTTGCGCATGAACATGAGCTTGAGTATCCTCGCTGGATGAGAGTCTGCATGAAGAAGGGAGCCCCCACGGATGGAGGTCGCTCAAAATCCCTAAATATTCGAGGGAACCTTGATGATGATGGGCTTGACCTGCTGTTCCTCGTTTTCCACTTGGGCCATGAGAGTGCTCGCCTTGGCCACCTCGTCCACCGGTTTGAGCTGAACCACGTAGACGAGGCCCAGGAACTGGTGGTTGAAGTTCTTGAGAACCGCGTCGTATCCCTTGTCCTTCAAACGGCGCAGGAGGATTTCCGCGTTCTCCTTGTCGAGAAAGGACCCCACCTGCACGATGTACGTCCATTCCATGTCCGAGGGCGAGATCTTGCCCGAGGGTTTGGGGGACTTGACTGCAGCGGGGGGAGATTCCGGGGCGGGAGCCGGGGACGGGGCTGCCGGGGATGCGGCCGGCGGAGTCGAGACCGGGGAGGCGGCAGATTTCTTGGGGTGCTTGGCTTCCTCGCCTGTCCCCGGGGTTCCCGTCCCCGACGGGGACGTAGCCTCGGCCGCCGCAACCGGGGCCGGGGTAACGGCGGGAGACGACGTTGTCGGGGCCGGGGTTCCCGGCGTCGCGGAAAGCGTGGACTCGGAAATGGGGGGAGGCGGCAACGCTCTTGTCTGTTGCTGCATGACCTCTTGTTCAGCCATGACCTCGAGGTGAGCGAGCTTTTCCGAAGTGGGCACGGTGGGGGGCTTTCGCCGGTCGACGGTCAGGGTCTGCAACTGCTCCAGGTACTTCTTGGAATCGGTGGCCATGCTGCTGTGAGGCGCCAGGCGGACCACCTTGCTCAGGGAATAGAACGCGTTTTCCAGCTCTCCGGCCATGTAGCTCATGACCCCGTAGCGAAAGTGAGCTTCGACCATGTCCGGATTGTAGGTGATGGTCTTTCCGTAGGCCTCCCGGGCTTCGTCTCCCCGGCGAAGGACTTCCAGGATCTCTCCCATGCGGTAATAGGCGGGGCCATAGGCCGGCTGAAATCGGACCGCCTGCTGGTACTGTTTGAGGGCGGTCTCGAGGTCCCCCTTCTTTTCATACACCAGCCCCAGGTTGTATAAGGCGAGGTGCGGGGTTTCGTAGAACGGATTTGCCAGGGCTTTCTGAAAGCAGGGTTCGGCCAGGTCGTATTGACCCCGAGCGGCATAATAGGCCCCCAGGGCATTGAGGGCTTCGGGGAAGTCCGGCTTGAGTGCCAGGGCCTTTTGGTAATGGGCCAGGGCTTCGGAAGAGAGTCCCCTCTGGTCGTAGGCGGTCGCCAGATCGTATTGAATCACCGGGTCCTTGGGACGTTTGGCTTCGGCCATGGTCAGGAGCCTCAGTGCCTGGGGAAGAGCGCCCGCCGTCAGGAATTTCTCCCCCATTTCCTTCAGTTGCTCGGCGGTGTACTTCGAGCTGGGTTCCTGCTTGAACGTGGCGCAGCCTCCTGAAACCAGGAGTGCCGCCACACAAAGCACACGGAAGCCTCTTCTAAGTCTCATCAGATCACCTTATTCAAGGAGTACTCGATGATACCCTCCGCTCCCCGCTTGATGAGTTGGGGAATCAAATCCCGAACCTTGCTCTTGGTAATCACGGTTTCCACGGACAGCCAATCGCTCCGATAGAGGTGGGCGATGGTGGGAGCGTTGAGGCTGGGCAAGATCTCGATGACCTGGTTCAGCTTCTCCTCGGGCACGTTCATCTTGAGCCCCGCCAGTTCCTCGGCCCGCAGGGCGCCCTGGAGCAACATGGAAATCTGTTCGATCTTCTCGCGCTTCCACGGGTCTTCGATGGCGTTTCGATTGGCGATGATCTGGGTATTGGACTGCATGAGCTCCTTGACGATGCGAAGGCCGTTGGCCCTCATGGTGGTGCCCGTTTCGGTAACCTCCACGATGGCGTCGCAGAGACCCGAGATCACCTTGGCTTCGGTGGCTCCCCAGGAGAATTCCACCTGGACGTTCACCCCCGCGGAGGAGAAGTACCGTCGGGTGAAGTTCACCAGTTCCGTGGCGATCTTCTTGCCTTCCAGGTCCCGGAGCCCCTGGACGGGGGATTCGAACGGGACGGCCAGGACCCATCGAGCGGGTCGCTGGCTGACCTTGGAGTAGATGAGGTCCGCGATCACCTCCACGTCCGAGTCGTTTTCCATGATCCAATCCCGGCCGTTCAGGCCGACGTCGAAGGTCCCGTTTTCCACGTACCGGGACATTTCCTGGGCGCGACAGATGGCGCAGTTGATCTCAGGGTCGTTGATTTCCGGAAAGTAATTGCGTTCCGAGAGGGAAATCCGCCAGCCTGACTGGCGGAACAATCGAATGGTGGCTTCCTGTAGGCTTCCCTTGGGAATGCCGAGCACGAGCTGATTCACTTCCTGTAGACCTCCTTGGGATTGAAAACGGGCTCTTCGGACACGATGACCTCCGCCCCCTCCAGACGCCGGTAGAAACAGCTCTGGAAGCCCGTGTGGCAGGCGGCTCCTCCAATTTGCTCCACTTTGAGCAGGATGGTGTCCAGATCACAATCCAGGTAGGTTTCACGGACCACTTGAAAATGGCCGGATTCTTCCCCCTTGAGCCAAAGCTTCTGTCGGGACCGGCTCCAGTAATGGGCACGCCCGGTTTCGATGGTCTTGTCCCACGCAAGCTCGTTCATGTATGCCAGCATCAGGACCCTACCGCTCTTGACGTCTTGGACGATAACTGGGAGCAATCCTTGATTTCTACTAAAGTCGGGTTTCAATGTCAATCACTCCACCTGGAAGCCAACCAACGGGACCTTCCGGGAGCTCCCGGGACCCTGGCGGAAGGTTCCGGGAATCCTATCCCGGTAGCGAGAAAAAGCCATGCCCGGCTTCGGTTTCCCCTCGAGAGGAGGGGTCATCCTTGCCCAGGGCCGCCAATTGGCCGCACGCCGCCCCGATTTCGAAGCCCCTACTCTGCCGAACGAGGGCGGTCAATTGTGCCCCCGTGAGGATCTCCTGGAATGCCAGGATCCGCTCTTCCGAAGGCCTGCGAAATTCCGATCCCGGGTACGAATTGAAGGGAATCAGGTTGACCTTGGCCTTGACGCCGTGGAGAAGCTTGACCAAGGCCTTGGCGTGCCGGGGCTGGTCGTTCACCCCGTCGAGCAAAAGGTACTCGAAGGTGATGCGTTTCCGGGGAGCCAGGGGGTACCGTCGGCAGGCGTTCAGGAGGTCCCCCAAGGAATAGGTCCTGTTGACGGGCATGAGCTCCGAGCGCAGCCCGTCTTCGGGGGCATGGAGGCTGACGGCCAGGTTGACGGGACTGTCCCTTCCCAGGCGCTCCATTTGGGGGACCAACCCGGCGGTGGACACGGTGATCCTGCGATGAGAAAAGGCCATCCCGTTGGGATCGCACAGGATGTGCACGGCGTTCGAAACGGCCTCGTAATTGGCCAGGGGCTCTCCCATGCCCATGAATACCAGGTTGGAGATCCGAAAGCGGTTCCCCGCCTCCTGCTGAACCCGGCACACCTGGTCCACGATCTCTGCGGCAGACAGGTTTCGTTGGAAGCCCACGGTTCCCGTGAGGCAAAAGCGGCACGACAGGGCACAGCCCACCTGGCTGGACAGGCACAGGGTGTAGCGGGGCGGGTCCGGAATCAGGACGGACTCGATCCTGCGGCCGTCTGAAAGCCCGAAAAGGTACTTGACGGTCCCGTCCGAAGAGGTGCGCTTCTCTTCGAGGGACAGGGCGTCCAGCACGGTGCCGAACTCGAGCTGAGCCTGAAAGCTCTTGCTGAGATCGCTGCATTCATCCCAGGATCGGATTCGCCGGACATAAAGGTGCCGGTACAACTGGCGGGCTCGAAAGCGGCGTTCCCCCACGCTCTCGACCCAGTCTTCCAGTTGCTGAAGGGTAAAATTCTTGATGAGGATCGCGTCCGTCTTCAAGAGGTTTAGGCCTTTCGGACAAGGTACTGGTCTTGGGTTCGATCCTGCAAAAACGTGATATTATACTTTCGATGGTCGGCGGAATCAAACCACTCATACCCCAGTTCACAACACTCCTTGCAGGCCTTCCGGGGAATCATGACCGCATAGATGTGATTTCCCCGGTCCGTGCGGGAATCGATCCCCAGGACTCCGTTGCATCGGTCGCATAGACGGAGGGTCTCCTCCTGTGCCTCGAGGATTTGATCCGTGTCGTAGAAAATGTTGCGGCGCCGTTGGGCCGTCGAGTCGCCGGACCGGGCTTTCCCCCCTCCCGCCATCCTCCTTCGAGTCTCGCGGATCTCCTTCACCAGGCTCTCGATATAACGAGTCGTGGCCGCCGACTGGCGAATTTTGTTCGGGTCGTAGTCGGGCTCTTTGACATGGCTGGTGTCCAGTCCCGCCAGGGCCATGATGATCCCCACGTTCACGTAGGGCAGGGCCCCTTCAATGGAATATCCGCCCTCCAGAACCGCGATGTCGGGCTTCAGGCGGCGGGTGAGCTCGGCATAGCCCTGGGCCGAGAAGCACATGTTGGTAATGGGGTCCGTGTAATGGTTGTCCTGCCCGGCGGAATTGACGACGATCTCGGGCTTGAACTCCTCCAACAGGGGGAGAATCACCTCGTCCAGGACAAACAGGAACCCCTCGGAAGAAGTCCGGGGAGGCAAAGGAATGTTCACCGTGGTCCCCAAAGCATTGGGACCCCCCATCTCCGTGTGAAATCCCGAGCCGGGGTAGAGGGTGCGGCCGTCCTGGTGGATGGAGATAAAGAGGGTGTCCCGGTCGTGCCAGTAGATGTCCTGGGGTCCGTCCCCATGGTGACAGTCGGTGTCCACCACGGCCACCCGGTCGACGCCGTACGCTTCCCGCAGGTATTCGATCATGATGGCTTCGATGTTGATGTTGCAGAACCCCCGAGCCCCGTGAACCACCCTCATGGCGTGATGTCCCGGCGGACGCACCAAGGCAAACCCTCGACGGACCCTCTTCTCCAGGACCTCGATTCCGACGGTCTTCGCGCCTCCGGCACTGATGAGGTGGGATTCCGTCACCACCCTCCCTTCCTCCGGCACGCAGAAATGCACCCTTCGAATGTCCCGCACGTCCACTAGGTCCGGTTTGAGCTCGACGATGCCCTCGAGGTCCAGGATCCCCTCTTCAAACACCTGGTCCTGGGTGTACAGGAGGCGCTCTTCCCGTTCGGGGTGCGTGGGACTGATGGCCCAGTCGTAGGCGGGGATGAAAACCAGGCCCACTTTGGAGGGGGTCTCAACCATGGGAGTCTTCCTCATGATCCTGCCCGCCGGTGGGTCCGGCATGGAAAAGACCGGCGGCGATCTGCGCATGTTCCGGGATGAGTCCCGGTTTCACCTGGGCC
>JARKQW010000091.1 GCA_029974695.1 Syntrophobacteraceae bacterium
CGCTCAGCCGCAGCCTCGCGTCCCGGAGGGGGGCCTCGTGACGGTCCCGGATCTCCTCGGGCCAGTCCCCCCAGGCCGTTTCCCGGAATTCCTCCTTGAGGACTCGGAATAAGGAGTAGTCTTCGAGCCAATGGCCGTTGCGACGGCGGAACTCGAGGAAGGTCGGGTCATCTTCCAGGCGATCCCTGTGCCGGTCGAAGGCTTTGCGGAGCAGTCGCTCCTTGTACTGCGCCGCCCTCGGGTAGTCCGTGCGATGGACGTTCCCGGCCGGCGGGTCTTCCAGGTCGGACGGATCCAGGATTCCGTCCCTCACCAGGTCGTCGGGGCTGATGAGCAGAGGATTTCCCGCAAAGGCCGAAGGACTCGAGTAGGGAGAATTCCCGTAGATCCCCAGGGTTGGGTTCAGAGGCAGGACCTGCCAGAGGCTCTGGCCGGCCTCGGCCAGCAGGTCGGCAAACCGACGGGCTTCCGGGCCCAAGTCCCCAACCCCGTAGGGAGAAGGGAGGGAGGTGATATGGAGAAGGAGTCCGCTTCGTCTGTTTTTCATTTCTTCACCTCATCCTCTCGTCAAGGAAGGAGGAAAGCTCCCTCGTCCCCGGCAGGAGAGGGATGGGGTGAGCCGGATGCCCGGTTTCCCGGGTGGGAGCCTCGCTCTCGCGGGGGCCTGTTCCGGCGCTGTTGCCCTACGGTTCCGTGCTCCTGAGGAAAACGACCCCCAGGGGAGGGACGACCAGAGAAACGGAATAGGGTCTCCCATGGGAGGCCGTAGGCTGGGCATGAACCCCGCCCGAGTTTCCCATCCCGCTGCCCCCGTAGATTTCGGCATCGCTGTTGAGGACCTCCTCCCAGAAGCCGCCCGTGGGCACTCCCAGCCGGTAGTCGCTTCGGGGCACCGGCGTGAAATTGGCCGCCACAAGAACCACCCGTTTCGTGGTCTTCCCCTTCCTCAGGAAGGCAATCATGCTGGCATCGGCATCGTGAAAGTCGACCCATTCGAATCCCTGGCTGCTGAAATCGTCTTCGAAGAGCGCCCTTTCAGTCCGGTAGAACCGATTGAGGTCCCGCACCCAACTCTGGACCCCCTGGTGAAACGGGTATTCCAGCAGGTCCCAGTCGAGGCTCTTCTCGTGATACCATTCGTCCCATTGGCCGAATTCCCCTCCCATAAAAAGGAGCTTCTTCCCCGGCTGACCCAGCATGTAACCGAACAGCAGGCGCAGGTTGGCGAACTTTTGCCAGTCGTCTCCAGGCATGCGGCGAAGCAGCGAACCCTTGCCGTACACCACTTCGTCATGGGACAGGGGAAGAATGAAATTCTCGAAGAAGGCGTACCAAATGTTGAAGGTGAGCTGGTTCTGGTGGTACTTGCGATGGATGGGATCCTTGGAGAAGTATTCCAGGGTATCGTGCATCCACCCCATGTTCCATTTCATCCCAAAACCCAATCCACCCAGGTAGGTCGGCCTCGAGACCATGGGCCACGCTGTGGATTCCTCCGCAATGGTCTGCACATCGGGCTGCGTTTCGTAAACGGCCTGGTTGAAACGCTGGATGAAATAGATGGCGTCGAGGTTTTCCCTCCCCCCGTATGGATTAGGAATCCATTCTCCTTCCTTTCGGGCATAATCCAGGTACAGCATGGAGGCCACGGCATCCACCCGCAATCCGTCCGCGTGATAGCGATTCAGCCAGTGGATGGCGCTGCTGATGAGAAAGGAGCGGACCTCGTAGCGTCCGTGATTGAAAATGTAGCTGTTCCACTCCGGATGGAACCCTTTTTTGGGGTCTGCATGTTCGAAGAGATAGGTCCCGTCAAAATACACGAGACCATGCTCGTCGCTGGGAAAATGGGACGGCACCCAGTCCAGGATCACCCCGATGTCGTTGCGGTGCAGCCGGTCGATGAGGGCCATGAAGTCCTGGGGAGTGCCGTACCGGGCGGTGGGAGCAAAGTACCCCACGGTCTGGTAGCCCCAGGAACCGTAGAAGGGGTGTTCCATCACGGGGAGGAATTCCACGTGGGTGAAACCCATGTCCCGGACGTAGCTCACCAAGTAATCCCCCATCTCCCGGTAGGTGAGAGGCCGGTTGTCTTCCTCGGGGACCCGTCGCCAGGAACCCAGGTGGACCTCATAGATGGAATGGGGGGCATTCAGAGCGTTGGCTTCCCGGCGTCGACTCATCCAATGGCTGTCTTCCCACGGGTAATCGAGGTCCCACACGATGGAGGCGGTCTTGGGGGGGGTCTCCCAGAAAAAGGCGAAGGGGTCCCCCTTGTCCACCCGGTACCCGTTGCTCTTGGAGAAGATATGGTACTTGTAGGTCGCCCCCTGCTCCAGGCCCGGAATAAACCCTTCCCAAATGCCCGATCCGTCCCCTCTCACGTCCAGGGGATGAGATTCGGGGTCCCACTGGTTGAAATCCCCGACAACGGACACCCGTTCCGCATTGGGGGCCCAGACGGCAAAGTGGACGCCTCGAACACCTTCCACCGTAAGAATGTGAGCCCCCATTTTTTCGTGGAGCCGGAAATGATTTCCCTGCTTGAACAGGTAAATGTCATGGTCCGTCAGCATACTTCCCCGGTACCAAACTTCCTGAGTCATCTTGATGTCCTTTCTCCACCCCGGGATTCCTTTCGGCGGTGCCATGGCTTCCGGTGCCGGGCAGGATGTTTCCGAGCCCCATCCTGCAGTCCCCCGTGCGCACGGAGCAGCCGGGAAACGCCCTGGGGCGCTGTAAGGCCGGGAGCTCAGCCCTTACCGATCAGTCGCAATGGGGAATATGCCCGGAACCGAAGAAAAGGGCAAGGAACTTTCCCCGCCCGAGTTTGGAGAGGAAGGGCTTTGCGAACGGGGCCCTTTCCCGGGCGGAAAGAAAAGGACCCCGCCTCGGAAGAGGCGGGGATTGGATTCACCAACGGGGGTCCGACTACGGCTCGTCGGAACCTAACCCGGGAGGGCCGTGATGATGGAGGGGGTTTTCACCATCTCGTGGAGTTGGCGCTTGGCCACTTTGTATCGTTCGAAGTACACTTGAGTGATCTTCTTCATGAGCTTGTAGCCCAACTCGGGATCCGCGGCGCACATCTCGAGGAGCTTGTCGGCATCGACGGCCAGCACATCGGAATCTTCCAGGCAAACCCCGGTCAGGGTATAGAAGCGCTGGTCCGTAAAACAGGCCGTCCCGAAAAGCTCACCCCTCTGGCGCATCTCGAACGCAATACCGATCTGGTCCTCGGGCTTGATTTCCCGCAGGCTCACAAGTCCTTTCTCCACGACGAACAAATACCGGGCGGGCTCCCCGCTCTCATAGACGCGTCCGTTCGCTTTGTAGGATTTCCTTTGGGTGACCCCTGCAATCTTTTCCAACTGGGCGTCGGAAAAGGCTTCAAACAAATCGAATTTCCTCAGTTCACTAACCTCTACCATGGCGCGCCTCCTTTGTTGGTCGTTCCCGCCTTCTTCCTTCCCGTCAAACCATGCCCCGGAGAGTCACACCGAACGAGGGCCCCTCCGGGAGGGCCCTGATTCCTCGATCTTCTGCAACCAGCGGCCCAGGATGTTGCTGGGCGTGTCGCCGGTCAACAAGCAGGGTGAGGTCCCGTAATAAAGGTTGTTGCATATGGAGGACCGGCCCACCAGCTTGGGATGAGTCACCAGAACATAGAGCAGGATTGCCGGGGTGAACTCCTTCAATCCATAGGTGCAAAGGATCGAGCACTTCTTGCCCTTGAGAAAACCGTTGAGCTCGGTCTCATATTCGATGAGACATTCCGATCCCCGGACTCCGCCCAGGATCCAACCCATATCGGCGATGAGGAAAAGATTCGGATACCCCCGGGACAGGGCTTCATCGATCCGGCCGCCCAGCCTATCGAGGACCGCATGAGGGCTGAAAGACCCGGCCGTCAGAAAAAACTCCTCCGCCTTTTCGAAATCCAACTGCCTGCTGAACAGGTTCGGGTCGATGTCCCATCCCGTCCCCCTCAGGTAGTCGATCAGACGGGTGCGGCCCCATTTGTGCAAGACACAGAGGACCTGATCTCCCGCAAGGAGGGAAGTCGTCAGGACCGGGGCGATGGAAGAACACAGGTCCGGGAAAGAATCAAAAAAGAGGCATAGATGATCCGGGGTAAGGCACCGATTTTCGGCATTGTGCAAAGTATACACGGCAATCCCCTCCGCATTGCCCGCCTGACTGTAATGTGCACGGTGTTGTGCCGTTTGTCCATGGAGCGACCGGTTCATTTCCATGGGGAAGATTCCCGGTCCCTGGGGATAAGCCCCATAAGCACGGGGACCCGGACCGTCGCGCGGGTCCGTGTGCCCCGGATCTGTATCGGGCCCGGGGGCAGAGGGGCTCGATGAGGAAGGCGGGGCGGGGTTCATTCCTTCCAGCGGTCGAGGTCAATGAGGCCCAATCGGGCCGCGTATCGAATCAACTCGAGGGTGCTGTGAAGATCCAATTTCTCCATGATTCTTGCCCGGTGGTTGTCCACGGTCTTCGAGCTGATGCACAAATTGGCGGCGATCTCCTTTTTGGAGAGTCCTTCGGCAATGAGGCGCAGGACCTGCTGTTCCCGGGGGGTCAGGGTCCCGTATTTCCTGTCCGTGACCTTTGCTTCCTTTCGAGGCAAATCCACCAGACGTTCCACGACCCGGCTGGACAGGGAGCAGTCGAGATAGAACTCCCCTCGCGATACGGCTTCCAGGCCTGCAACCAGGCGGTCCGCCGCCGATTCCTTCACCACGTAGCCCGCGGCCCCGGCCTGAAAGGATTCGGTGACGTAATCGATTTTGGCGTGCATGCTCAACATCAGGACCCGGGTCTGAGGAAGGACCGCGAGAATGTTCCGAGTGAGCTCGATCCCGCTCTTGTCGGGAAGGGAAATATCCACCACCACCAAATCGGGTCTTAATTCCCCGGCCAGCCGAAGTCCTTCGGCGGCGTCTCCCGCTTCTCCGCTCACCTGGAAAGACGGATTGCGTGAAATCAGAGACTTGATTCCTTCCCGGAAGAGGGGATGGTCGTCCACCACCAGGATGGTTGTCTTCCTAGCCAACACCCTTCTCCTGCAAGGGGAACTCGATACGGATTCTTGTGCCGTGGTTGGGCCGGGAATCGATCTTCATCCTACCCCGCAGCAGCGCGACTCGCTCCTCCATGCTTCGAATCCCCATGCACCGTTCGTTCAGGGAAGACCATAGTCGGCTCTCCACGTCAAACCCCGTGCCGTTGTCTTCGATTCGGAGAATGATCTTGGGGTAGGAGGCCACCAACCGGATGGCGACCCTAGTCGCCTTCGAATGTTTCTTCACGTTGCTCAACCCCTCCTGGATCAACCGAAAGAGGGTGATTTCCGTTTCAGACCCCAGATGGAGGTCATCGATCCCGCCGGCCACAAAGTCCACCTCGATCCCGTTTCTCCGGGCGAACCCTTCGCAGGTTCGATGGATGGTTCTCACCAGTCCCAGTTGGTCCAAGGTGGGAGGACGCAGATGATAGGCAAGGCCCCTGAGGGCCTCGATGCTCTCCTGGAGCATTTTTGAAAGCTCCGCGACTCGATTCCGCAATGAAGGGTGCGCCTCTTCCGTTCCGTCCAGCAGGGTATCCAGTCCGATCTTCAGGGTCGACAGGTCCTGCATGATGACGTCATGAAGATCGGCGGAGAGCCTCTGTCGTTCCATCTCCTGGGCGGACATCAATTGCCGGGTGAGATACCGAATGTGTTCCTCGGCCCTCTTCCGAAGAGTGATGTCCCGGTCGATGCCGCGGTATCCCACCAGGGCGCCGGACGGGTCCCGAATGGGCACCGCGCTGGTCTCCACCATGATTTCGTGCCCGTCCTTGTGAACCAGTCGTTTCACGTATCCGGAGATGGGACGCCCTTGATCGCCCAACGGCAGGGCCTCTTTCTTCTGACTTTCCCGCTCCTGCGGCGCAGAGAAGTCGTAGAAGTGCTTGCCCAGGACCTCTTCGGCCGTAAACCCCAGGATGGCTTCCACAAGGGGATTGGAATAGGTGTACCTTCCGTGGGTGTCGACTTCCCAAATCCAGTCGGAGGTTCTTTCTGCCAAGTCCCGGAAACGTCGTTCCGTCTCTTTCAGGGATTCCCGGAGTCTCTTTTCCCGAACCACCTTTTCCAGGAGCCTGGGAAGCAGGGCGAAGCAATCGGCGGACTTGACCAGGTAGTCCCACGCCCCCAGCTTCATTGCCTGAGCGGCGATCTTTTCATCTTCCCGCCCCGTAATCATGATGACGGGAATGTTGTGCCGTCTCTCGTTGAGGAACTCGAGAAACTGAATTCCGTTCATGCCGGGCATGCGATCATCGGTCACGATGAGGTCCGGCTGGATCCGATCGATTTGCTCCAGGCATTCGGAACAGTCACGGTAATGGTGAAGGGTCGCATGGGGAAGGTCCTTGTTGATCACCCGTTTCATGAGTCGGAAGTGCTCTTCCTCATCTTCGATGACGACCAGGCTCAGAGCTTCCGCTTCGCCGATATCCGAGGGGTTGTCTTTCCGGATCATTGGGCGCCATTTCCGTTTCAAGAGATCGTCCCCGGGCATTTCCGACCGCGGGTTGAGCCGTGCTCCGGGTTCTGGCGGTCGAATCTTTCACGGCGTTCTTGCCCCGGCAAAAGGGCGCTGCCCAAAGGCCCCCGCTCCCGGCAATGCTGTTGAGTGAGTGAAACGGCACTTAGGAATTCCCCCTCGAAGGGGACAGGGGGTGTAGGTGTTGTGATCGCACCTCATCCCTCCCAAAGGGGGAAATCAAGCCGTTTCGTTCAACGGCATTGCCCCAGTCGCGGTGTCCATCCGGGAGAGGCTCCGGGCCGTCGGGTCCTTTGCGGTCGGAACTCTTCCTGAATCTGTGCTCGTCTCGAGGCGCGTGCTTGGGCGGATGAGCGGGGGATGGTCAAGGAGAAACACACGGTTCGCTGGCTGCGGGTTTGCCGACGGAATTTTCGGTAGCGCCCCCAAAGGCACCGATGCCGCTTTGAAAAGTACCGTAATTTTTACCAGAACTGGGAAGTTAGTCAAATCCTATCCCAACCCCGGGATCGGGGAGGCCGGGTTGCGGCACCGCCGGGAGCCGCTATTGACAGGACATCCGGACTCCCTTATTGTTCCGCGGTATATCCCAAGATCCGGAACCCGTTGGGAAAATCCTGCACCTGCGGAAAGGGAACCGGGTTCATAAACCGTGGGGCAAGCTCTTAGAGGAGAACCTCCTTGGAAGTGATCTGGCAAGGAATGGTGGAAGCCGGACGGCTATTGGCGACCCTGGATGCCGATGTCATCCACATCACCCTCCGAACCCTCCAGGTCTCCGTCACGGCCACGTTGATCAGCATCCTCATCGGCATTCCCGCGGGAACGGCCCTGGCCCTCACCAATTTCTGGGGCCGGAACTTTGTGGTCAGCGTGGTCAACTTCGGGATGGGGCTTCCCCCCGTGGTGGTGGGACTGATCACCTGGCTGCTCCTGGCCCGTTACGGACCCCTGGGATCCTTGAGCCTGCTCTACACTCCCACGGCCATCGTGATCGCCCAGGCCATCATCGCATCCCCCATTGTCGCCGGGTTCAGCCTGGCCGCTCTCCAGTCGGTCAATCCCAAACTTCGATTGCAAATCCTCTCCCTGGGAGCCAACCGGTTTCAGTACTTCCTCCTCCTCCTCTGGGAAGCTCGGTTGGGGATTCTGGCCGCAATCATCGCCGGGTTTGGAGGGGTCATCAGCGAAGTCGGGGCCTCCATGATGGTCGGGGGAAACATACGGGGCTACACTCGAGTCCTGACCACCGCCACGGTGCTGGAAGTCTCCAAGGGAAAATTCGAGCTGGCAACGGCCCTGAGCGTGATTCTCCTGGTCCTCTCGTTTTTTGTGACCGCTTCTCTGAGTTACCTCCAACAGAGGGGCAGAAGAGCGTGAATCCCGTCATTGCAGCCCACAATCTCAAGGTGGTTCGCGGGGGGAAACTGATCCTCCGGGTGGACGAGCTGGCCGTGGAGAAGGGACAGGTGCTGGCGGTGGTCGGACCCAACGGGGCCGGGAAAACCTGCCTGCTCCATACCCTGGCACTCCTGGAACCCCCGGCCTCCGGAACCGTCCGGCTCTTCGACGTGGACGCTTTCAACGGCAACCAGCTGGCCTTGCGCCGCCGAATGGCCCTGGTATTCCAGGAACCCTTGCTCCTGGACACCACCGTCAAGAGAAACATCACCCTTCCCTTACGCATGAGGGGGATCTCGGGACGGGAAGCCAACGCTCGGTCCGATCGATGGCTCCATCGTTTCGGGATCGGTTCCCTTTCCGCTCGCTCCGCCCGGGCTCTTTCAGGAGGAGAAGCCCAGCGAACCAGTCTTGCTCGGGCCTTCGCCATGGAACCCGAGATCCTTCTCCTGGACGAGCCTTTCACCGCCCTGGATTACCCAACGAGAAAGAGCCTGGTGGACGAACTGGGAGAAGTCCTCAAGGAGATGAACCTCACCACGGTCTTTGTGACCCATGATTACTCGGAGATCCCTCCCCTGACCGAACAGGTGGCGGTGTTGTTCGATGGAAGGATCGTCAAACGCGGTTCTTCCCGGGAGATTTTCGGGGAGGATTTTCTGAAAAAGAAGTCCTACGCCCCGTGGGAAACCTAACCGCGGCGAGTCGCCCGGGTGTGGGACGCTGGTTTTTCCCAACCCGGACCTAACCCGCCGAGAGATTTTTTCGCAGGATCTCGCCCCCCACTCCGAGGACGATCTCCTCGAGGGGGACTTTCTTGCCCGCTGCGTCCATTCCCCTCTTCACGATCACCGGCAATGCCGAGCAGCAGGGGACTTCCATGTCCAGGACCGTCACGCTTTGAATGTCGGCCTCTCGGAAAATTTCCTCGAATCTTTTGATGTATTCCGGTGCATGGTCAAATTTCGGACATCCCAGCAGCACCACCCGATCCTTTAGAAAGTCCCGGTGGAAGTCCGGATAGGCCACCGGCGTGCAGTCTGCGGCAACCAGGAGGTGGGCCCCTTTGAGAAAAGGAGCCTTGGCCGGCACGAGCCGAATTTGAACGGGCCAGTGGGTGAGGGCGGACGGAATCCTTTGGGACCCCGATGAGAGATCCGCACCGGCAGGCTTGGGGGCCATGATCCGAATCATGGTCGATGGGCATCCGCACGCCGGGGCGGGATGCTGCGCCTCCCGGGCCTTCTTTCTTTCCTCGAGGTACTGTTCCACGGCGGCGGGATCGAATTCGCCCGCCTCCCTCTCGATGATCCGGAGGGCGCCCTGAGGGCATTCCCCCAGGCAGGCTCCCAATCCGTCGCAGTAGACGTCCGAAACCAGTTTTGCTTTTCCGTTGACGATCTCGATCGCCCCTTCGGCACAGGCAACGGCACACTGACCGCAGCCGTCGCACCGCTCCTCGTTGATCTCGATGATTTTCCTTGTCGAGCTCATAACGGTTCTCCAGGAGTTCCAGCGGTTATTCTTCGTGGGGATTGGTTTGTCGCCCCCCCTCGTCCGGCAATTCACCCTCCATGGGAGCGGGACGGGGTCACGGGTCCGTCCCCAGCCGGGAGAGTACCTCCCCGGCGATCCTTTTGCCGGCGAGGGTAAGAAACCGGCTCTCGACGAGGGCGGCCGCTTTCTGCAGGAAAGCGGGCTCTGGGCGAAGATCTTCCTCAAGATTGACGAGGGTATCCGCATCGTAGAGGCACTTGAAATTGGTGGTTTCCTCCGCCCGGGGATGGTGATGATGACCGATGATGTCGCAAACCTCCTCGATCACTTCCTCCCCGGCCCCCAGTCGGGTGAGGATTTCCCGGGCGATGGGGGGGCCCTCCTGTTCCTGGTAACGGGCTCCGGTGCTGTTGTACTTTCGCTCCGCCTCCTTGATGCCGATGTCGTGCAGGTATGCGGCCATGAGCACCACCGCAGGGTCTCCTTTTTCTTCCTTCACGATTCGCTCGGCATACCGGGCCACTTTGCTTGCATGCCCGATGCGCCGAAAATCCTGTTTGAAGTACCTCTTCATTTCCAAGGCCACGCGGTCTTTGAGGAGCTCCTGCCGTTGGGCCGTGAGTTCGGGGGGGAGCTCTCCCAGGCATTGGGCCGCAAACCTGCAATAGGAGGCACACCCGAAATCCATCTTGGGATTCGTGACCGTGTGACCGCAGTGCCTGCACTTTCTCCGGGTCTCATCCCGAAAGAACTCGACCTCGTGACCGCATTCGGGGCACTTGACCTCGAAGATGGCGTTCTCATCCCAAAATCGGCTGTCTTGCCCGGGACACTTCATGGCTCTCATCCCCCGCGAGTTGCGTTGTCTTTTTCAAAGGGGAGACGGGCTTTTCGGCCCGCCTCCGCATATTTAGCCCAGGATCTCCTTGAGGTCCTGCTCCGGAGTGCTGATGGGCTTGATGTTGTAGTTCTTGACCAGAACGTCCAGGACGTTGGGACTGGTGAACGCCGGGAGGGAGGGACCCAGCCGGATGTCCCGGATTCCCAGGTGCAACAAGGTCAGCAGAATGGCGACGGCCTTCTGTTCGTACCAGGAGAGGATCAGGGAGAGGGGAAGATCGTTCACCCCCACGTTGAATGCCTTGGCCAGGGCCACGGCAATCTGGATGGCGGAGTAGGCGTCGTTGCACTGCCCCACATCCAGGAGCCGGGGAATGCCCAGGATGGTACCCAGGTCTTTGTCGAAGAACCGGAACTTTCCGCATGCCAGGGTCAGGACCACACAATCCTGGGGGACCTTTTCCACGAATTCCGTGTAATAATTGCGGCCCGGTTTGGCCCCGTCACAGCCGGCAACCAGGAAGAAATGCCGGATGTTCTTGTTCTTCACGGCTTCAATCACCTTGTCCGCAATGCTCAGGACGGTATTGCGGGCAAACCCCACCATCACGGACTTCCCGTTGGTGTCTTCGGGAAACCCGGGAAGCTCGAGGGCCTTCCGGATGACCGGGGCAAAATCTCGGCCCGTGATGTGGGGTACCCCCGGCCAGCCCACCAGCCCCGTGGTGAAGATCCGGTCCTGGTAGGATCCTTGGGGACGCTGGATGCAGTTGGTCGTCATGAGAATGGCGCCGGGGAAGTTGGCAAATTCCTTCTGCTGGTTCTGCCAGGCGGTTCCATAGTGGCCGTACATGTGGGGGTATTTCTTCAGTTGCGGATACCCGTGGGTCGGAAGCATTTCCCCGTGGGTGTAAATGTTGATCCCTTTTCCCTCGGTCTGCTTGAGCAGTTCCTCGAGGTCCTTGAGGTCGTGGCCGGAAACCAGGATGGCCTTTCCTTTCCTGGCCCCCAGGGACACCGGTGTGGGAACGGGATGGCCGTAAGCCTCCGTATTGGCGGCATCCAACAGCTCCATGGTTTTCAGGTTGGTTTCCCCGCACTTGAGAACCAGGGCCAGCATTTCGTTGAGTCCCAGGTCGTTTCTCGTTGCGGCCGCCAGCCCTTCGTGAACAAATGCGTAGACGGAATCGTCCTCTTTTCCCAGGATGTGGGCGTGGTCGGCGTAAGCGGCGATTCCTTTGAGGCCGAAAAGGAGAGTATGGCGAAGGGAGAGGACGTCCGGGTCGACGGAGGGGTCCGACTTGAGACCCACCTTTTCCCCCTGGGCTGCCAGCCCTTCCGCATCCTTTGCGGGCTCAAAGCTCGCCGACGGATGATCGAGGTCCGCTCTGCCCCCGGCCGCCTTGACCTTGGATTTCAGCGCCTCTCTCAATTCCACGGTTCGATGG
>JARKQW010000136.1 GCA_029974695.1 Syntrophobacteraceae bacterium
TCGATCCACCCGGGCCGGCATCACCGCCACCCTCGAGCCCATCCTGGCGGCGGTGGTTTCCTACTTTTTCCTGGGCGAGGTCCCGGCACCCCTCCAAGTCATGGGGGGAGCCATGGTGATCGGTTCCATCATCCTTTTGCAGCTGCGGCAGGAATCCGACGAGAGGAGCCCCGATCGGATTCGCTCCCGGGGGCCTTTCCCAAACCCTTGAGCTTCCCTTTCATGGAATCTCCGTGGACATTTTCCACGGGAATCGGCATTATGTCTCCGTCCAGAGATGCCTTCCGTGTTCCATTGACTTCCACCCAAATCGGAGGTGAACGAGTATGAAGACACGGTTTCTGGGGATCCTTTTTCTTTCCGGTCTCTATGTTGCCTCCGGGGTCGGTGCGGCGCAGTCGCCCAACAGCGCGGCCACCGAGGAGTGCCTGGGGTGCCACGCCGGACTTCATCCCGGCATCGTGGAAGGCTGGAAAAAGAGCCGCCATGCGGCCACAACTCCCGGCCAGGCCGCAGCGGTGGAGGGATTGGCCCTGAAGGTTACGAGTCGGGCAATCCCCGAGGCCCTAAAAGGGGTGACGGTGGGATGCGCCGAGTGCCACACCCTTCGTGCCGACGCTCACCAAGGCAGCTTCGATCATAACGGCGCCAACATTCACGTGGTGGTGAGTCCCAAGGATTGTGCCACCTGCCATACCGAAGAAGCCCAACAATACGACCGGAACCTCATGGCCCACGCCTATGGCAACCTGGTGGACAACCCCGTGTACGGGATGCTCATGCAGGCCATCAACAACACCCCCGTTTTCACCAAGGGCAAATTGACCACGGAGCCCGCCAACGATCTGACCAAGGCCGACTCATGCCTATACTGTCATGGGACGAAGCTCGAAGTAAAAGGCACCGTCACCCGGGACACCGAGATGGGCGAGATGACGTTTCCCATCCTTTCGGGGTGGCCCAACGAGGGATCCGGGCGAATCAACCTGGACGGAAGCAAGGGTTCTTGCTCCGCTTGCCACTCGAGGCATGAATTCTCCCTGGAGATGGCCCGCAAACCCTATACCTGCAAAGAATGCCACGTGGGCCCGGATGTTCCGGCCTATAAAGTCTACGAAGGGAGCAAACACGGAAATATCTTTTCCACGAAACAGTCCTCCTGGAACTTCAAGGAGGTTCCCTGGACCCTCGGAAAGGATTTCTCCGCTCCCACGTGTGCCGCCTGCCACATGAGCCTGCTGGTGAATACCGAGGGGAAGGTGGTGGTTCGAAGATCTCACGAGGTCAAGAACCGTCTTCCGTGGCGCATCTTCGGCATCATCTACGCCCATCCCCATCCCCGGGAGGCGAATCTTACGCCCATACGGAACAAGGCCAATCTTCCCCTGCCCACGGATTTCGACGGGTCTTTTGCCGACCCATACCTGTGGAACGAGCAGGAACGGAAGGCGGCCGCCGGGCAGATGCAGGCCGCCTGCCTGGCCTGTCATCACCAATCCTGGGTGGACGGCTTCTGGCTTCGTTTCGACAATACCCTGGAAACCACCAACCGCACCATCCTGGCCGCAACCCAGATCCTGGGCGAAATCTGGAAGCGGGACCTGGCCCTCGGCCTTGAAAAGAAGGGAAATCCCTTCGACGAATACATCGAGAGGGTGTGGAGCAACGGATGGCTCTTCTACGCCAATTCCGTGCGGTTTTCAACGGCCATGGGGGGAGGCGGAGATTACGGGGTGTTCGCCGACGGGCGATATCACCTGATGAAAACGGTGCGGGAGATGGAAGACTGGCTGGAGCTCCGCAAAGGAAGAAGGAAGTAGAGGACATCATGGTTTGGACCCATTTCCTTCGGGCTCTGCCGGTGCTGGGGGTGATGGCAGGAAGCTTTCTTTTTCCCCCGGAAATCTACGGCCAGACACCCGTTCCCGGTTCCGGGGAGAGGACGGAAGCTCCCGTCGTTTCCCCCCAGGCCCTTCCCCAGGTCCTCGAGGAGGGGAGGACGGCCCGAAAAAGAGAACTCTCGGCGGTGCGGGCCCGCACTACCCAGGCCAAGGAAGCTTACCTGGAAGCCAAGAGGGATTTGCAGTCGGTGACGGTCGCCTTGGCTTCCTTGAAGACAACCCTCTTCATCCGGGAAATGTCCCTGGCCCAGATTCAGGAACAGATTCAGTCCCTCTCGGCCCGGAGATCCCAGGTCCTCAAGATCCAGTCCGAAACGGCCCGGGCCGTGGAGTCCATGAAGCAGGAGCAGGCCGCCCTTCAGGAGTCCCGGAACGTCCTGGAAAAGCAGATGGAAAGCCTTCGGAGCACCCTGGATCCGGTCGGGTGGTCCCGGGAGGTCGAGGAATCCTTCTCGGCTTACCTGCGTACCTTGAAGGCGGTGCAGCATGCCTCGAACCGACTGATCGAGTATGCCGCCAAGCGCCTGCAAACCCTGGGACGTGAGGTGCAGATGCTGGAGGAGGCCCTGGCCGAGCTTCGAGCCCGGGAAGAGGTTCGAAAGGCGGAGTTTCTCAAGAGCGAATCCGTCCTTACGGCCAAGGAGCAGGTGGGAGGGATTTGGCAATCCCTGGAAACCATGACCCATCGAGGTTGGCAGTGGCTGAGCACTCTGATCCTCTCGGGAGCCCTTTTCGGTTTTGTCCAAAGCAAGTTCCCGCTGCTGCTGGGGCTCTGTATTTCCGCCCTGCTGCTCCGGTGGGGAGCCGGGAAGATCCGGTCCGTGGCGCTGCCGTGGCTGGTGTCGCGGGAAGCAGCAACCGGGGATGTGTTTCTGCGAATCTTCTTACGAATGGTCCAGATCGCCGTCCGCTATCTTTTCCTGGTTGGTCTCACCTTGCTTTTGGGCCTTGGCCTGTGGGGCCTTCAGCTTCTGCCCTCGGCTCCGGCGCGACTGGCCTTGGCGACAGTGGGCAGTTTCGTGGCCCTGCGGCTCTTGTTCCGCTTCTTTCATGCCCTGTTCGCTGGGGGCCGGGAGGAGGGAATCCTGGCCCTGGGACCCGGCATTGGCCGGCACTACTCCCGGGGATTCAAGCTCCTGGCAGCCTACGGCCTCCTGGGGTCCCTGGCCCTCTTCACGGCCCAAGTCCTCGATTTTCCCGAGCCGACCCGACATTTCCTGCGGTACCTATTCGAAGCAGGGTTGTTGGCCCTGCCCCTGTGGATCTTTCGAAGTCCCCATCTCCAGAGGCTCCTCTCGGATTTGTACGGGGAAAAGGGAGAACCGTGGAGTCGGTCCGCCCGAAGCGTGTGGGGACTGGTCCTCTTTCTCCTGGTGGCCGCCATCCTGTCGGATTTGCTTTCCTTCCACGGGCTTTCCGTCTACCTGGTCCATTCCACCCTCATCTCCCTGGGGGGAGTTCTCCTGGTGATGCTCCTGCGGGTGGGGCTGGACGAATCGGCGCGATACCTGTGGCACCCCAGGGACGGTTACCTGGCCCGCCGCTATCCCGATGGCGGAGAATGGTTGACGCGGCTCCACGAATGGTCGGGGAAGACGATCTCCGGCCTTACCTGGGTAACGGCCCTGGTCGGGGTGCTGGTGGCCTGGGGGATCACTCCCGGAACGGTCGTCCAGGTCCTCAAAGGCCTGACCTGGGGGATCGATGTCGGGCCCGTCAAGGTGACGCCCCTTAACGCGGGACTGCTGATTCTCGTCTTTTACGGGACTCGGTGGATTTCCCGGCTGGTGCGGAGCTTTCTTCAGACGAGGGTGTTTCCCCGGACCGGGTGGGACCTGGGAATTCGATACACCATCACCACCATCGTTCATTATGTCACCGTGGTCCTGGGCATTCTCGTGGGGTTGAATGTCCTGGGATTTCCCCTGGCCAATCTCGCTCTAATCCTTGGGGCCCTGGGCGTTGGAGTGGGACTCGGTCTCCAGGACATTGTGGGCAATTTCGTGAGCGGGTTGGTTCTCTTGTTCGAGAGGCCCATCAAGGTGGGGGACGTGCTGGTCATCGACGGCCAATGGGGGGAGGTAAAGCAGATTCGCATGCGGAGCACCGTTTTTCAAACGGCGGACCGCTGCACGCTGATCATTCCCAACTCCCAGCTCACATCCCAGAGGGTGCTCAACTGGACCCATGAAGGGCGGGGACCCAACCGCCTTCAGCTCAAGGTGGGGGTATCCTACGACTCGGACGTCAAGCGGGTCACTCGGCTCTTGACGGAGATCTGCAAAGGCAATCCCCGGGTCATGGACGAACCTGGACCCCAGGTTTTTTTCCAGGCTTTCGGAGAAAGCTCCCTGGATTTCAACGTATGGGTTTTCGTTCGATCTCCCGGGGACCGCATCCCGGCCACCCATGAGATCAACCAGGCGATCTACGACTGCTTCCGGGAAGAGGGCATCCAGATTCCGTTCCCTCAGCGGGATCTTCATATCCACGACGGGAACGAGGGCATCAAGGGAAAGCAGGCGCACGGTTCATCGAGCGCATCCGACGACTGAAGCATCCCGGGTTGTCGCTCTAAGGTCGGATTTTCCCACCGCACCGCCGGGCGACCCGGGAGAAGACGCCCTGAAGTTCTCCTAGAGTCTCCGCTTCATGACACAAAAGGCGTCGTTCTCTTCCGGGTCCGTGGAAACACAAGTCACCACCCGGAACCCGAATCGTTCGTAGAGCCTCATCGCACCGCTCTTGAACACGTCCACGTCCAGCTCCACTTCTTCCAGGTTTTCGGTCTTGAGCAATTCCACGGCCGTGCGGAGCAACTCCGAGGCAATGCCTTTGCCGCGATGTTCGGGATGCACGGCAACTTTCAGGATGAGAGCTTTTTTCGCGGCCTGGTATGCGCACGCGACAAGAAACCCCTGAACGCTCTCGGCCTCGAAGACCAGGAAAAGGTCCTTCAACGCCGCCTGGAAGTAATCCCGGTTCCAGGGACTGGGAAAGCTCCCCTCCTCGATGTCCAGAATCGAATCCAGATCCGCCGTAACCGCTCGCCGAACACGGCTTTTTCCGGATCGAGGGCCCACATCTTCCATCTCTCACACCTCCTTGACCCAAAGCAAAGGGAGCGATGGGGGATCAAGACCCGAGACCGCGGATCTTCGAGTCCCTTCCCGGTCCGATTTCCGCCGGGTCCTTTGCCCTTCGTCATTCCTTACGGTCGGACCTGCCCGAAGAATTCGAGGTTGCCGCGACTCCCCGCCGGGGTTCGGTGCGTGAGAGAGCTTCCCCCGCAGGATCCCTCGATCGGGGTCAGGAGCAGCGCAGAGCCAGGTTCTTTTTCAGGACGTACTCACATCGTCGGCAGAAGGCGATCCCCAATCGGTCCAGGTGGTGGGTCTTGGAACAATAGTGCATGAGGCAGTCGTCTTTTTCGCAGTGAAACATGGAGAGGATGTGGGCCACTTCGTGGAGAGACACCTTGGCCAGTCGTTCGTAGTACCGGCCCAGGGACACGATGCTGCCGTCTTCATTGCTGCGCAGGCGATGGCTGGAAACAACGGCGGTGGTTCCCCCCACCTCTGCTTCCCCATACACGTAGGTAAGGATGGGGCTGCACAAGTCCACAGTGGTGAGGGCCAGGACCCCCAGGTGATTTGGAAAGGATCTGCTTGCAAGGTGTTTGAGGATCAATCCCGCGTCGTGCTGCTTTCTGTGCTCTTGAAACGACTCCGTTGGAATGTCCATGGGTTGCAGGAGATCCACGGGGATTCCCAAGACACCCTGCAGGTTGGCGGCTACCACCCGTACGGCGACTTCTCCCAATCGGCCCATCTCGATGAGGCCCAGGGGAGGGAGGGTTCGGGGAATGCCTTTTTTCATACATCCTTTCCGGGTTCGGGTCTCCCCGGGATTTGGGGGTCATGGGACGGGGGGCGTCAGCCCGTATTTCTTGATCTTGTTGTGCAGGGTGATCCTGCTCACCTCGAGAACCCCGGCGGCCTTGGAGATGTTCCAACCGCACTGCTTCAGAATGTGGTCGATGTGTTGCTTTTCGTTTTCCTTCAAGGATTGGGGAACCGTCCGGCCCCCGGTTCGCAGGAGGAAGGCAAAATCATCCCGGGTGAGATGGCGGCCTTTGGCAAGAACCACCGCCCGCTCCACGGCGTTTTGAAGCTCCCGGACAGTGCCGGGCCACTCATAGCGGGCGAGCAGCTCCATTGCCGGGGATTGGATTCCCATGATGGGCTTGTTGGTTTCCCTCCGGGACCTTTCCAGGAAATGCTGGGCGAGAACGGGAATGTCTTCCTTTCGAAGCCGCAGGGGTGGGACTTCGATCTCGATGACGTTGAGGCGATAATAGAAGTCCCGTCGGAACACCCCGCGTTCGATCTCCTTGGGCAAGTCCCGATGGGTGGCGCAGATGAGTCGGAAATCCACGGAGATTTCCTTGGTTCCTCCCACCCGGTGGAAGGTCTTCTCTTCGAGGACCCTCAAAAGGTCCACCTGCATCTTCAACGGGATTTCCCCGATCTCGTCCAGGAAGAGCGTCCCCCCGTGGGCCATTTCCAGGCGCCCCTTCCTGGCTCGAACAGCCCCGGTGAAGGCACCGCTTTCGTGACCGAACAACTCGCTTTCCAGGAGGGTTTCCGGGAATGCGCCGCAATTGATGGGAATGAACGGGCTGTAGGACCGTCCGCTCCTGGAATGGATCGCCCTTGCCACCAGTTCCTTGCCCGTTCCCGTTTCTCCGCGCAGGACAACGGGAGAATCCACCGCGGCCACTTCCTCGATCAAGTCGAAGAGTTGCTGCATGCAGGGGGAGACCCCCACCAGGTCCTCGCAGCGAACTCGGGTGGCCACATGCTCGCGCAGGAGGAGGTTTTCGTCGAGGATCTTCTTCTGCTGAAGGAGCTTTTCCACGAGGAGGGCCAGGTTTTCGGGTTCGAAGGGCTTCATGAGATAGTCGTTGGCGCCGCTTTTCATGGCCTCCACCGCCGTTTGCACCGATCCGTAGGCGGTAATCATGACCACCATGCTTTCGGGATAGTTGGCCTTGATCTCGTGGAGCACCTCGAGTCCGTCCATGTCGGGCATCTTGATGTCCAGGAAGATCAGATCGAACTCCCGTTCCCCGAGCATCTCCAAGGCCCTGCGCCCGCCCTCGGCCCCGGACACCTCATGGCCGGATTTCTTCAGCCAGCCCACGAGAGACTCGCGCACGATCAGTTCGTCGTCCACTACCAGAATCTTGATGCGGCCTGTCATCCTGCATCTCCCTGTGGTTTCCTGTTCCGGGGCGGAAGCCTATTGACCGCCCCCCTCCGGGTCTTCAAGGGCAAAGAAACGGATGATGAAGGTCGAGCCCTTGCCTTCCTCGCTCTTCACATAGATGGATCCCTGGTGTTCCTTAATGATTCCGTAGACCACCGACAGCCCCAGGCCAACCCCCTTGTCCTGGCTCTTGGTGGAGAAAAAGGGCTCAAAAATATGGGAAATCATGCCCTGGGGAATCCCGGCTCCCGTGTCCTCGATTTCGAGCCGGATCAGGTTGGAGGACGCTTCCCAACAGGTCCTCACCGTAACCGTTCCGCCCTCGGGCATTGCTTCCAAGGCGTTGAACAGGAGGTTGATCAGGCACTGCTGAATCTGGCCGGAATCTCCGTACATACGGGGCAACCCTTCGGTCAGGGCCAATTCCAGCCGGGCACCCTGGAGCTGCATCCGGTGGCTGAAAAGAGCCGCCACCCTCCGGACCACATCGTTGAGCTGGAAATACCCCTGCTCCATCTTCTTTTGCCGGGCAAAAGAGAGCAGGTTTCCCACAATGGTGCTGCATCGAGCCGACTCGGTATCGATGAGATCCAGGTAGTATTGGTATTGTTTCAGGTCCTCCGGGCTGGGGGGACCGGCCCGGAGACCCTGGGACACCAGGCGGGCGAGGGCATGAATCCCCGTGAGGGGATTGTTGATTTCATGGACTGCGCTGGCTACCAGCTTTCCCAGGGCGATCATCTTGTCCTCGTGGATCAACCGAGCAAGGTTCATGGTGAGGATCCGCGTCTTCTGCTCCACCCGCTTGACCAGTTCATCGGTAATGTCCCTCATGATCTCGAGAAAGAGCTCGATCTTACCCTGTTTGTTCTTGAGGGGGACGATGGTGACCTCACAGGTACGGGTTTCGTTGTTTCGGTCAAAATGTTCGTGAATGGCGTGAGCGGTCCGTCCCGTCTCGAGGCTCTCCTTCAAGGGGCAGTGATGCCCCTTCTCGTCGCACCGCGAAACCGTCCAGTGGCTTATCTCGTAGCAGCGCTTGCCCACGATGTCCTGCCTGGTCGCCCCCAAGGACTGGAGGACGGCTTCGTTGGCATCCAGGATTTTGAAGTCCGGCTGGAGGATGAGTACCCGATCCTGGATGCTTGAAAAGATGCTGTCCACGATGCCCTGGATCAGCTCGAGCTTG
>JARKQW010000141.1 GCA_029974695.1 Syntrophobacteraceae bacterium
AAAAGAGTTTTCTTTCACAAGAGACGGCTGATGCTTGTGGGAGGCCGGCCGGGTGAGGTATTCTCCCCGGGTGACCTGCAGCAGGCGGGAACGAGAGGATGGTCCCCGTTTTTTTGCCCCTCGCCATAGGGAGAGAACCGATGAACGATCAATTGAAGCGACTCCGGGAGATGCGGGACCGCGCCATGGAGGGAGGAGGCGGCGAGCGCATCGCACAGCAGCACTCCCGGGGGAAGATGACGGCCCGGGAACGCCTGGCGCTTCTGCTGGACGAAGGCACCTTCCAGGAGTTGGGGGCCCTGGCCACCCACAACATTGCCGATTTCGGAATGGAGAAACAGCGGATCCCGGGAGACGGGGTGGTTACCGGCTTCGGGAAGATCAACGGCCGAAGGGTGGCCGTATTTGCCCAGGATTTCACTGTTTTGGGGGGATCTTTCTCCGAGGTCCAGTCCCACAAGATTTGCCGCATCCAGGACGTGGCCCTCGAGAGCGGAATTCCCATCATCGGCCTGAACGACTCGGGCGGCGCCCGCATCCAGGAAGGGGTGCGCAGCCTGGCGGCGTACGGAGAGGTTTTCACCCGCAACGTGCTTTCCTCGGGAGTCATTCCCCAGATTTCCGTCATGATGGGTCCCTGTGCGGGCGGTTCCGTCTATTCCCCCGCCCTCACGGACTTCGTCATCATGACCCGGCGAACCAGTTTCATGTTCATCACGGGTCCCGACGTCATCAAGGCCGTTACGGGAGAAGAGGTGAATTTCAGCGATCTGGGCGGTTCCCTGGTGCACAACACCAAGAGCGGAGTGGCCCAGTACCTGGCCGAAGACGATCACGAGGCCATCGAACTGGTCAAGCTGCTTCTCAGCTACCTGCCCCAGAACAACACGGAAGATCCTCCCCAGGTGGCGCGCTACGATTCCCCGGACCGCATGGAGGAATCCCTCAACCTCCTGGTTCCCGAGGACGAAAACGAGCCCTACGACATGCACGACGTCATCCAAGCCGTCGTGGATGAGGGGAGTTTCCTGGAAAGCCACAACTACTATGCTCGAAACGCCATCGTGGGATTCGCACGCCTCGACGGCCACTGTGTGGGGATCGTGGCCAACCAGCCCACCTACCTGGCCGGAGTGCTGGACATCGAGTCCAGCGACAAGATCGCCCGGTTCGTGAGGCTCTGCGACGCCTTCAACATCCCCATCATCACCTTCGTGGACACCCCGGGGTACCTGCCGGGCCTGGACCAGGAGCACTACGGCATCATCCGGCATGGGGCCAAGGTGATTTATGCCTTTTGCGAAGCCACGGTGCCCAAGATCTCGATCCTCACCCGCAAAGCGGTGGGAGGCGCCTACATTGCCATGAGCTCCCGGCAGATGCGCTGCGATGTGGTCTTTGCCTGGCCGACGGCTTACATTGCCGTCATGGGAGCGGAGGGCGCCGTGAGGATTCTGCGCAAACGGGACCTGGCCGTCTCCGGCGATCCCCGGGCCCTCGAGACCCAGTTTGCCCAGGAATACCGGGACCGGTTCTTCAATCCTTACGTTGCGGCCAATATGGGGCAGATCGATGAAGTCATCGAACCCAAGGAGACGAGACCTCGACTGGTACGTGCCCTGGAAGTGCTTCGAACCAAGGTGAAGCAGAATCCGCCCAAAAAGCACGGACTCATGCCGCTCTAGGGCGGAGATAACCGACCAACGGTCCCGGAGGAGTCTGAATCGTGACAGCCCTCAACATCGGATTGCAGCTTACCGTTTTCGGCATGGGACTCGTGTTCCTCATCCTTGCCGTCATGGCGTTTCTGATTTTCTTCCTGGTGCGCATGGACAGGGCAAAGCCGCCCCTGGAGGAGGCTCCGGCCCCGGCCTATCCCGCAGGCCTGGATGCCGAAGCCCTCAGCGCCATTGCCGTTGCGGTCGTTACCCATCAGGCGGTCCGCCGCAAGGAAGCGGCACCCGCCATGCGCCGGCATCGCCCCGGGACCCTCCCCAGCCGATGGGTCGTGGTCGGGCGCACCCTGCAGAACACCAGTTGGCAACCGGGCCGGAGGACCCAATGAGACGATACACCGTGGAAATCAAAGGGAAACAGTATGTGATCGACGTCCAGGAACTGGCGGCCGACGAGTTTCGGGTGATCCTGAACGACCAGGCTTACGACGTTCGCCTCGCCGCAGACCAGGACCTGGCGGAGTCCCGAATCACCCCGCAGATCATCCCGGCTCGAGCCGAAGACGAGGCGGCCATCGATCGCCCCGTCGCCTCCTACCGCCCGCCGGACCCGGAGACCCTCGAAAAGCCCCCGTCGGTTCCCACCCCTCCCCAACCTCCCAAGCCCCACCTGCCCAGCGACGGAATTCGCAACGAGATCACGGCCCCCATGCCGGGGGTGATTCTCTCGGTGGAAGTCCGGGAGGGGGACGAGATTCAACGGGGACAAACGGTGGTGGTGCTCGAGGCCATGAAAATGAAAAACCCCATCAAGTCCCCCCGGGACGGGGTCGTTGAGGAAGTGCGGGTGCGCCCCGGCCAGACCGTGGGATACGCAGACGTGCTCGTGCGGTTTGGGGAGGGAAAGCCGTGACGATTTCCTTCACACAGCTCCTGCAAGGACTTCAAAATGTGACCCCGGGCTCCCTGCTCATGATCGGGGTGGGGGCCCTGCTGATCTACCTGGCCATCGCCAAGGAATACGAACCCATGCTCCTTTTGCCCATCGGAGCCGGGGCCATCCTTGCCAACCTCCCCCTGTCCCCCATGATCCAGCACGAGGGCATGCTCCAGATTCTCAAGCAGGCCGGGGTGGACAACGAGCTCTTCCCTCTGCTCATCTTCATCGGAATCGGGGCCATGACGGATTTCGGACCCCTCCTTGAAAACCCCCGGATGATGCTCCTGGGGGCGGCGGGGCATTTCGGCATCTTCGGCACCCTCATCCTGGCTCTCCTGCTGGGCTTCAACCTGAACGAGGCGGCCTCCATCGGGATCATCGGAGCCATCGACGG
>JARKQW010000160.1 GCA_029974695.1 Syntrophobacteraceae bacterium
GAACCTGGTCCGGGCGGCCCGGGAACTCATGATCCACCGGAGACTGCGATTTGCCCTCCGCCTGGAAGGGCAAATCCGTCGGGTTCAAACCATTGAAGTCCCCTCGTCCTGGGATTGCGATTCCATCGATTTTCTCCGGGCCGACGCCTGCAATCCACCCTTCAGGACCGGGACTTTCCACGGCGTCGCCTCCCTGAATCTGCTGGACAAAGTTCCCCGTCCCCTGAGACATTTACAGGAAGCGGACCGGGTCGCGGGAAAACAGGACGCTCAGCTCCTGGTATCGGACCCGTTCTCCTGGTCCGAGGAGGTTGCCGACCCCAAGGACTGGCTCGGGGGGAAAACCCGCGGCAAGTATTCGGGGAGCGGGTGGGAGAACCTAGCGAAAATCCTGGAGGGCGGTGGCGAGGGACTCACCCCCCCGTGGAGCATATCCGCCCGGGGCAGCCTTTGGTGGAAGATTCGCACCCACCAGAATCACTTTGAACTGATCCGCAGCTGGTTTCTGAAAGCCGGGCGATGAAACGGCCTGCGGCCCCGTCCCAGAGGAGGAACACCGATATGGGAGTCCTTGAGATCGACCTTGAAGCGGTAAGAGCCGTCATTTTCGAGGCAGGAAAGGCAATTCTTGAAGTCTACAGGGCCGAGGATTTTCACGTCCGGAGCAAAGAGGACCGTTCTCCCCTCACCCTGGCGGACACCCGTTCCCACGAGATCCTTGGCCGCGGGCTGCGATCCCTCTATCCCGGGATTCCCCTGCTCTCCGAAGAAGGCAGGGAGACCTCTTTTGCCGTCCGAAAGGAATGGCCCGTGTTCTGGCTGGTGGACCCGTTGGACGGGACAAAAGAGTTCATCAAGAAAAACGACGAATTCACCATCAACGTGGCCTTGGTGGAAGCGCACAGGCCCGTCCTGGGGTTTGTGTACCTTCCCGTGCTCGACCTCTTCTACATCGGCGATGTTCGAGAGGGATGCTGGGAAGTTCGCCGAGAGGAGCGGAAACCCCTGAAGGCGGCCGTTCCCGACGGGGGCAAACCCGTCCGGGTCCTCAAGAGCCGCTCCCACCCGTCGCCCCAAGTGGAAGACCTGCTGAGTCTTCTTCCCTCCCATGAATCCATGGATCGCGGATCTGCCCTGAAATTTTGTGCCGTAGCTTCCGGGGAAGCGGAGTTCTACCCCCGGTTCGGACCGACGTGGGAATGGGACACGGCGGCGGGCCAGGCCGTTGTGGAAGCAGCCGGCGGCATTGTGGTCGACCCCTGGGGCAACCCCCTGTCCTACAATAAACCGGACCTGCTCAACGGTCCTTTCCTGGCGGCCGCCGACCTCGAGTGGCTTCGCAACTCGGGACTTCTCGAGAAGGCCTCGGACCTGGTCCACAAAAAACACTAGGCAAATAGATCTCGAGGTTTGCCGCCCGCTCCCTGTTCTCGGGGAAAGAGACAGGTCCGAATCGGTCGCCGACGATCGAGGGGAAACTCCAGAAGGAAGGTGGTCCCCTCCCCCAAGACGGACTGGACTCCCACACTCCCCCGGTGGATCTCCAGGATCCGCTTCACCAGCGCCAGGTCGATTCCAACCCCGTCGGCCTTGGTGCTGAAAAAGGGATTGAACACGTGCGGGAGATGTTCGGGAGAAATCCCCGAACCGTTGTCGGAAAACCGGACGGTGAAGGCCGCTCGGTCCATTTGGGCGTCCACGGTGATCGTGCCGCCGTCGGGAAGGGCCGCCAGGGAATTTTCCAGGAGAACGGAAAAGACCCGCTCCAACAGGTTTTCATCGATTCTCAGGGTGACCTCCCCCAGGGAGGAAACAAACCGGATTCCCCGGGCCTTCAGTTGGTCCGCAAAGGATTCCGCCGCCCTGTTCAGGGCGTTCCCCAAAGAGGTCTCCTTGAAGGAAGGCTCGGGAAGGCGGGCAAAAAACTCGACCTTCTGGATCACGTTCTCGATTCGCCGCAGGTTCTCCATGATCAGGTCGTAGTATTCGCGATATTCCTGCCCTGCCCCGTAGGCGTGGTAGAGCCGGTTCACGAACCCCCCGATCCCCACCAGGGGATTGCGAATCTCATGGGCAATCCCGTTGGCCATCTGGATGAGGTCCTGGTAGTGGGACTTGATGATTTTCTTCTCGAGTTCCTTCTGCTCGTGGATGTCCTCCACCGAGACGATCACCCAATCAAGGCCGCGCATCAAATCTCGACACGGACGGGTAACCAGGAAGGCAATAAACCGGGTCCGGTCCTTTCGGACCAGCATGACCTCGCCCTCAAAGGCCCTTCGGTTCGCCGCCAGGCAAAGCAGGTTCGGGTACAGGAACTGAAGATCTTCGGGGGTCAGGAGACGAGCCAAATTCGTTCCTTTCAGCTCCCGGGGGTCAAATCCCAACGTGTTTTGGACAGTGGAACTCGAGTAATGGATGAGACCCTCGGCGTCCATCACCAGGACGCACTGCTGCATGCACGCAAGGATCTCTTCCCACAACCACGGGGCGCTGCCACAATCATCCGGGAGATTCATCCCTCCTCCTCGATCGGGTCTTCTTTACATGCCGGTTTTGGGGATGGGGCGTATCGGCGGTGGTACGAGCGTCGAGTGAGGATCATAGGACAGAGGCCGCATCTTGTCTATGAGTTTCGGGTGAAGAGGGGTTGCCCCCTGCCGGGAAGCAACCCACGGTCTCCCTCCTGCACCCGGACGACGTTCCAACCAGACCGTGCGATCCGCTCCGGGCATTGGCCGCCGGTCCGTTGCCTTCCTCCGTTCGTCCAGGGCAGGACAAGGACTCGGCGGGTGCAGCCCGATTCGAGACCCCCCTTCAGAATCCCGGCGGATCCCCGATCCCCAAAACGCGAACCGCCCGAGGCGGGTTTCGGCCTATGCGGGAACCTCGGACAAGGGGATGCCCAGAGCGTCCGCCACCCCCTTGCCGTAGGCGGGATCGGCCTTGAGGCAGTTGCCGATGTGACGGACCTGGATCTCCCGGGGCGCATCATGGATGGCCCGAGCGGTGTTGGCAAAAAGAAGGGCCTGTTTCTCGGGACCCATGAGGCGAAAGAGCTTGCCGGGCTGGGAATAGTAATCCTCATCCTCCCGGTGATTCCAGTGGTCGGCGGCCCCTTCCAGGCTCAGGGGCGGCTCGGAAAAGTCGGGTTGATCCCGCCACTCCCCGTAGCTGTTGGGCTCGTAGCCCAGGGTGCTTCCGTAGTTGCCGTCAACCCGCATGGCCCCGTCCCTGTGATAGCTGTGGAACGGGCAACGGGATGCGTTGACGGGAATGAGGTGGTGGTTCACTCCCAAACGGTAGCGTTGGGCATCCCCGTACGAGAAGAGCCGTCCCTGGAGCATCTTGTCGGGGGAAAAGCCGATGCCGGGCACCACGTTGGCCGGGTTGAACGCCGATTGTTCCACCTCGGCGAAGTAATTCTCGGGATTGCGGTTCAGCTCAAGCACCCCCACCTCGATGAGGGGATAATCCTTGTGAAACCATACCTTGGTGAGATCGAAGGGGTGGTAGGGGCACCGGGCCGCATCTTTCTCGGGCATGACCTGGATGAAGAAGGTCCATCGGGGGAAATCACCCTTTTCGATGCTCTCGTACAGGTCCCGCTGGTGACTTTCCCGGCACTTGCCGATGACCGCTTCGGCTTCTTCGTCGGTCAGGTTGCGGATGCCCTGCTGCGTGCGAAGGTGGAATTTGACCCAGAACCGTTCCTTCTTGGCGTTGATGAGGCTGAAGGTATGGCTGCCGAAACCGTGCATGTGTCGATAGGTGGCCGGGATCCCCCGGTCGCTCATGACGATGGTGACCTGGTGCAAAGCTTCGGGCAGGCTGGTCCAGAAGTCCCAGTTGTTCCGGGCGCTGCGTAAGTTGGTCCTGGGATCCCGCTTGACGGCGTGATTCAAGTCCGGGAACTTGAGGGGATCGCGCAGGAAGAAGACCGGCGTGTTGTTGCCCACCAGGTCCCAATTGCCCTCCTCGGTATAGAACTTGATCGCAAAGCCCCGGATATCCCGTTCGGCGTCAGCGGCGCCGCGTTCCCCGGCCACCGTGGAAAACCGGACGAAGAGGTCCGTCTTCTTCCCCACCTGGGAGAATATCTTGGCCTTGGTGTATTGGGTGATGTCGTGGGTCACGGTAAAATGTCCGTAGGCTCCGGATCCCTTGGCGTGCATACGGCGCTCGGGGATCACCTCCCGGTCGAAATGGGCGAGCTTTTCCAGGAACCAGACGTCCTGCAGGAGTGCGGGACCGCGGGGTCCGGCGGTCATGATGTTCTGGTTGTCGGCGACGGGGGCGCCTGCGTTGGTGGTGAGCTTCTTCTTTTCGGTCATGGGAATTCTCCTCGTTTTGGGGTGTTGGAGGTGAAGGACGGCCGCAAGGAATCCGTCGGTCAAAGGACCGGAGCAATCGAGCGCAACCCGCGAGATC
>JARKQW010000183.1 GCA_029974695.1 Syntrophobacteraceae bacterium
GAATCCGACCCTACGAAGATTCTGCGAACACCTCGTGAGCTTTCGCAACACCCGGTGCCTCAGTTCCTCGGAGGAGTTCGGATAGGTATACACGATTTCGTAATAGCGGATGGCCTCCTCCCACCGCCCCAGGTGCTGGGCACAGTCCGCACTCAGTTCCCAGCATTCCAGGGGATGGTCCCCCGCTATGGCGGCTTTCTTGAATTCCTCGACGGCCTCTGCATAGAACTGCCCGTCCATGAGCACTCGACCATAGTCGAAGGAGCCGGCCCCGAGGTCCGAGTCCCCATGCCTGGGGTCCTGGACGGTGATAGCGTCGGGCTTGAGTCCTTCGCTGTGCCCCATCCCGTCCTTGATGGCGCTGATTTGAGCCTTCAGGAAATTCTTGCTCTCTTCGGGAAGCTCGTTCTCTTCGATCTCCGAAAGCACGCGATCCAGCAGGTCCGCAGCCCCATCCCAAAGGCCCTGCTGGATATAGAGTTGCGCCTCCTCGAGTCGACTGTAATAGGTTTGAAGCACCTCTTCAAGAGTCATGTGCCCGTGTCACTCCTCCTCCCGACTGAGCATCCCGCCCCGAGCACGGCGGGAACCTGCCGCCTCGAGTCGAGGGATTCCGAAAGCATCGGGGCGTCATGTCCGCGCGTGCGGGCATCCGGCGGGTATGCACGCTCTTTCCGGCTTCCCGCATGCGAGGGAATGACGAAACGGGATTCCTACCGGTCAGACCGCTCAATCTCGGTCCCGGCCCCTCGCCTCACGCCCCCAACCCATAGCCCGGCCCGGGGTTCATCCTGGGTTGCCCGTTGCCTATCCTATTCGATCCGGACGGCTTTGAGAACCCAATCCACGTCCAAGACCTCGACGGCTTCCCGGGCTTCGAGGCCAATCAGCCCCAGTCGCCCCTCGGGTCCCGGGACCGGACGGATTTCCTCCTTCCTCATTCCGACGCCCGTGGAATCCACCAGGAGCAGTCCATGTTCCGTGCCGTTGCTGAGGAGGAGGACCGATGTGCCCACGGGATCTCCCACGGTTCCCAGCCGATCCCGGGGGATGGGGAGAAAACAACGGTTCTTGAGGGTCTTGGCCGGGAGTTCCTTCCAGCTTCCCACCAACCCCTTTCGGATATTGCCCCAGAAGTCCTTGAAGTCCCCCAGGGTGGCGCGACCTCGTTCGAGAATCTTTTTGGCCTGTCTCGAGGAAACCTTCCGGTACTTGACCAGTCCGGAAGCCGGGACAGCAAAGGGTTGTCCCCCGATCCTGAAGACACAAAACTCCTGTTCCTCGCCGACCGTCCGGGACCCTTCCTCCGTTTCCCCCGGCGCCTTTGGGGTCTGAGTTGCCGCAGGCGACGCTTCCCGGGAGACGAGGTCTTCGCCGCCGTTGCTCTTCTGCGTCGCGACGGGCGGGGTCCTTTCCGCCGGGGCAAGGAGCCGTTCCATCTGGGTGACCCATTCCCAGTTCTTCTCTTTTTGGAACAGGACCTGTTTTTCGAGGTTGATGCGAATCCTTGCCATATGGGAAGAAACCGCCTTTAACGCAGGCACTTTATCCAGGATTTCCACGATTTTGGCAAGCCGCTTGGCGTCTTCCTCGGCCCGGGCCATGTAGGCGTTTGCCTCTTCCCAATAGCCGCCGAGCCAGGTCTTGAGGTCGCCGTGAGCCGGAACGGGAACCTCCTTCGGGACGGAAGAAAGAACGGACGGGGAAAGGACCGCCGAATCATCGGCGGAAACCCGGGGAGCGGGCGGGGATTCCCAGCCCTGCTTCTCGACGGCGGCGGCCGATTGCTCCTTGAGCGAGCGAAGCCGGGCGATGAGACCGTTCAGTTCCTTCCGATCCTGCACCGTCGCCTTCGAGGAATTTTGGAGGATACGGCGCAAGAGCATATACGAATCCCGGACCATCTCCGTAACCCGGGGCGTGGTGGAGGAGGATCGAGCCCGCAACCTCTGGAGCAGGGACTTGAGGATCTTCATGAGGGCTGCCGCTTCCGGACCCCGATTGCAGTAGGGTTCCACCTTTTCCAGGGCCAGTTCCAACTGGACCAGGTTCTCCCGGGAGATCTCCCACTCGAGGCTCAAATAGGCCACACTGAGGGCCTCGAGAAACCCTCCCAGCTCCTGTTCCCCACTCACGGCACCGGGAACCGGGACGGCCTCGTCCTGGTCCGGTTTCTCCGATGCCAAGACGAAGACCTCAGCGGGCTTCGCCATTGGCTGGGGCCGGGGAACTGCGGTTGCCGCCCGGGGATCGGACTTGAGCTCCACGGAAGGCGAGTCCGGTCGAAACGGGCGTGGAGGCGGGACCTCCCCGCTCGACAGCGGCGGGGCGTCGTTCAACCCCAGGGTCCCGCGGCCGGGGGCCCCCCCGGCGTTCTCGCTGGGATGGGTGAACAGTTTGTCGATTTCCTTGTCGATCTGCTCGTCGAAAGCATCAAGATCGATCTCGGCCGTATTGCCCTTCTCTTCGGTATTTCCTGGATTCAGCATGGAATTTCCCTCTTTTCTCCTCGGGGGACCCACCCCGGGACCCGGCCGGGGCCCGGGGAAGCCCGACCTCCCCGCTCTACATCCCTTGCTGCAGTTTCCCCCCCATTTTGCGCACGACCCCCTTGACCGTTCTCTTGCTGATTTCCCTCAAGGTGTCGTAAACCCCGTCCCCCCTCAAGGCACTGGCCTCGAAGCAGGGCACGCCCAGGCTCGAATTCAGATCGTTTTCCATCTCCTGGACGCTCAGGATGGGTATGTTGGATTTTGCCAGGTCTCTCTTATTGAATTGAAGCACCAGGGGGATCTGCCGGACGTCCCAGCCTTCGTCCGCAAGGTTTTCCTTCAGGTTTTCCAGGCTTTCGATGTTCTTGTGTTTCTGCACCTTGAGGGAATCCGCAACGAAGGCCACCCCGTCCACGCCCCGGAGAACCAGCTTTCGGGTGGAGTTGTACATCACCTGTCCCGGCACGGTGTAGAGCTGGATCTTAATGTTGAGGTTCATGATTCTTCCCAGTCCCAGGGGCAGAAAGTCAAAGAAGAGGGTCCGGTCTCCACGGGTGTCGATGGTGACCATTTTGCCGCAAACCTGCTTGGACATAGACTCGTGGATGAAGAGCAGATTCGTCGTCTTGCCGCACCTTCCCGGCCCGTAGTACACGATCTTTACCTGGATCTCACCCCTGCTCAAATCAATAAAAGCCACCGATATTTCCTTCTACTTGTTGAAAACGTTCAGTAATTGTTCCACCGCACTGCCGGATCTCAAACGAATCAGGCCCAGGGAAACGTTCTCGTCGAAGAGGGTGACGAGGATATACTCCTTGTCCAGCCTGCTGAAGTGAATGTTTCTCTTGTCCCCCTTGTGGAAGAGAAGCGTGAAATCCTCCTCGCCGATGAGTCGGGCGATTTGGGCGGTGGCGGCGAAGTTCGCCGCAGAGAGCACGGCCAGGGCCAGGATGTCGTTCATATGCAGGGAGCCTCGCTCGAGAATCAGGTTCCCGGCCATGTCCACAATCATCACGTGATTTGCCCCGGCATCCAGGAGTTCCTTTCGTACGATCTTATCAAGCTGGTCGACTTCGCCTTTGGTTAAGATCAGACTCATACTATCTCCAACCTTTCCTGTAGATCCTCGGATCGTACCGGGGAGTCCTGGGCACTCGAATTGGACCCTATTTCCCTTCTCACATCAATCCCCCGGGATTATCTATCCCCCGCGCAAATGGCGGCGATCTCATCTCGATGCCTCATGGATTCGATGAGCAAATGCTCGATGGGTTTGTCAATGGAAACGACGGCATCATCCGGGAGAGGGAAGGTTTCGAACCGGCCCTGGTCCCATTGGAGCATCCGAAAGAGGGCCTTTTCTCCCGCAAGGTTGTCGACCTGGGCATGAAAGACCCTGCCTGAGCGGACATGGATGGTTCCTTTGCCCCGGGGAGACTCGATTTGGAAAAGAAGGTTCGACCGGGCCAGGCAAGCCAGCTGGATCACGTCCGATAGATGAATGTGTTGCATGGAGCCCAGGAAACCTTGGTGGGGACCCACGTCCGGCGAGGTCCGTTCCGGGACTTCTTGAGAACGTGCGGAGGGGCTGAGGGACGGGAGCTTTACCCCCACCACGTTGGCCAGGTGGAAGTTGGCCGACTGGAGTTTTGCTTCCCGGAGGTCCGCACCCTCGAGGTTCGCTCCCTCGAGATCCGCCCCCTCGAGGTTTGCTCCCGTGAGATTCACCGCACAGAGATTGCTTCCCACCAGCCGGGCATGCTGGAGATCGGCCCCGGCCAGGTTGGCCATTCTAAGGTTTGCCGCGTTGAGCCTCGCACGCCGCAGGTCGGCCCCTTCGAGGTTGGCGCCCACCAGGTTGCAGCCCTGGAGGTTGGCGCCCTCGAGCCTTGCGTTTTTGAGGACGGCCCGGCTCAGGTTGCCGTGGGAAAGGTCCGCAGAACGGAGGTCCGCCTCGACGAGCCAGCCGACGCCGGACAGGTCCAGGGATGAGACGTCCACCCCGCGAAGGTACGCGGGGCCTCTTCCCGCAATCACCGCACTGAGCAACTGGTCCCTGGTCAACTCGGACATAACACACCCACCCCGCAATGCGCATCGATTTTCGTCCCGAGGGAACACCAATCCTTCCAAGTGCAATGCCCCTCATCCCCTAAGGTCGTCCAACGGGCAGAAATAAATAAGGAGTTTTTTTTCAGGGTCCTCCGGGCAGGCCGGTCACGGCCCTTTTCCACGATTCATTGACACCGGGGCCGGAAATGCTATCCGGGAGGAGCGGTCTCCGGGGGATGATCCTTTGGCGATCCTTCAGGCAACAAGGGTCCCTTGGCGCCTCGTCCCGACCGACCGAGTTCCTTCCCGGGCAACGACCCCGCTACCCAAACCCGGGAAAGGGATCTCGCCAAGTTCTGCTTGCTTGTCCGGATATGTTCCCGCCGAACACCAGGACAACAAGCCAACCTTGCCCGGCCCGACCGAAAACCTCGGACCGGGACCCCCGTCCATGATTTCCCTTTTCATGGCTCGTGGGTTTCATGGCAACCCCCTCGGCTTTTAGAAGCGGTTACGACTTGCCTGAGAACTTGGATGGATGTTGCCCCGGGGACGATGGGAGGGTCAAGCATGGTTTCTGGGGGGATGAAGTAGGTATTTCCCTACGCGCTCTGCCGGACCGGGAAGGCGGCGGGCGAGTTCCGGCAACGGGATCTCGAGGGCCACAAGGTCTGCATGTCGCGGCAGCGAACCGGCGTCTCCGGGAAGCGGGATTTCTTGATAAAGGCACCACCGGAACGGCCCGCCATAACGGCCCGAACCGACCTCAGAGCTGCTTTCCCCGCAGGTGGATCGAGAGGTTGGCGTGGGTGTTTAGGATCTGGAGCTCTTTTCGGATGTTTCTCCGGTGGATCCTGACCGTATGCGGGGAGATGGACAGATGGTCGGCAATCTCCTCACTGTTGAGACCCCTCTTGATCATGGCCGCGATGCGAAGCTCGCTCGCCGAAAGGGCGCTGCTCCACTCGTTTTCGGGCGACAAGCCGGCGGAAAGCCGGCTCATGTAAAGTGAAAGCATTTCCTTCTCGATCCGGTCTCTCTGAAGGGGGGGTCCGATTGAAGCTTCCGCAACATGGGCTGTATTTTCATCCGCACGGCTTCGGCAATCTCGAGTTCGATGTCCTTGCGGTTCCTCTCCACCTGCCGACTCAAGGCCGGCAGGGCCTGGTTGAGGTCGAAAAGCCGACACCGAAGCTCATCGACGTTCCCCTCGTGCTCCCCGACCTTCTGGTGCGCCGCCTCGAGCTCCCGGGCGTCTGCCGCCGCTTCCGCCGCCTGACGTTCGAGATCGCTTTGAAGATCCAGGATCGTCTTCCGGTAACCCTCGATGGCCGCCCTCGTTCTACGATCCTCCTATTCCTTGGCCAGGGCCAACTCGACGGCGACCTTGAGCCGGCTCTCCCGGAAAGGCTTCACGATATAGCCCGAGGGATGGGTCCCCTTGGCCCTCTCCAGGACCTCCTTGTTGGAATAGGCCGTGATATATGGAAATGGGACCTGGTGGCAGGCCGCAACTTCTTGGGAAAGTTCGATCCCGTCCATTTTCCCGGCAAGGAAGATGTCAATCAATACCAGGGCGACCTTCAGGCCCTCCATCTTCTCGAGGGCCTGCTCCCCGGGCCAGGGCAAATCCCGCGGTCTCGTAGCCGAGCCTCTTCAGCGCATGCTCGATGCCGCGCACAATGACGATTTCGTCTTCAACGATGAAAATGCGTGGTTTCTTCAAGGGGACTCGACCTCCGGATTCGCCGCGGCCGGTCGTTGGACCCAATGACTTTGAGGGACTTTTCCCTTCGACATCCCAAACACTTTCTTGAAACTCATCCCCGCGGGATCTTCGAAGAACGGCGGCTGGGCTCGGTGTCGCAATCGAAGAGACCCAAAGCCTCGGTCAACCCATTGCAGGGATTCTCTTCATTGGAAGACACTGTTTTACAAAACCCCGCCAATCGCAATGTTCCGGAGAAAAATAGAAGGGCGAACGCAGGATGGCAGCTCCATGCGTCCCGGTCCGTCTTTCCTGTGAGGACACGTACGGGGGGAACTCGAGTTTCGGACGTCGGGGTTTCATGATAGGATGACAATCGGTGCCGGGATCGGTCGATTCCGGTAGGGTGCCTGCCGGTCCCCTCGAGTCGTCGGAAGGGGCTTCCCGCCCCTGGGCAAGAAACCATTCATCCAATCAAGAGGTGGCAGATGGAGGATCGTATCAAGCTGGGAGTCAGCTCATGTCTGCTGGGAAACAAGGTCCGCTACGACGGCGGGCACAAGCTGGACCACTTTTTGGCGGACACCCTGGGCGCCTACGTCGAGTACGTGCCCGTCTGTCCCGAGGTCGAATGCGGCCTGCCCGTCCCCCGGGAAGCCATGAGGTTGGTGGGAGACCCTTCGAGCCCGCGATTGGTGACCATTCACACGGGCAAAGACCACACGGACCGGATGCTCGAATGGGCTCGCCGACGGGTGAGGGAGCTCGAGCAGGAGAAGCTCTGCGGGTTCATTTTCAAGGGGAGATCTCCCAGCAGCGGCATGGAACGGGTGAAAGTCTACGGCGAAGGAGGCATGCCGGCCAAAACGGGAGTGGGCCTCTTTGCCCGGACTTTCATGGAGCATTTTCCCCTCCTGCCGGTGGAGGAGGACGGCCGACTCCATGACCCGAAACTGCGGGAGAATTTCGTGGAGGCGATCTTCACCCTCAAGCGGTGGCGCGAGTTTTTGGACAACAGACCCAATCCGGGGGCCCTGGTCCGCTTCCACAGTCGGCACAAGCTGCTGCTGCTCTCCCACAGCCCCAGGCATTACCAGTCCATGGGCAAACTGGTGGCCCGGGCCGGGGATATCTCCATGGAGAAGCTCATCCCGGAATACCAGTCGCTGCTGCTGGAGGGATTGCGCCTGAAAACCACGGGGAAGAAAAACCTCAACGTGCTTCAGCACCTCATGGGCTATTTCAAGAACGAGCTGACCAAGGATGAAAAACAGGAACTCCTGGAAATCTTCGACCTGTACGCCCGCGGGACCGTGCCCCTCATCGTTCCCATCACCCTCATCAATCACTACGTGCGAAAATACGATCAGCCCTATCTCAGGGAACAGCACTACCTGAGCCCCCATCCCGTGGAGCTGCAGCTTCGAAATCACGTGTGATTCCTCGAGGGGAAGAAAAGGCCGGAGGCGGAGGACCTCCCAGCAATCAGGGACCGGTCTCCGCCTCCGGACAGGATGGATGAAAGGAGGTTAGAGGTTAATAAAGACGCCTGACCTGGTTGTGTTTCTTCTTGTAAATCATTTCGCTGTTGTTCTTGAGCATCTTCTTGAGCTTGTTCTGTTCCGACTTGGTCAGTATGTTGTCCCGGACGGCTTTGTTGTAACGGTCTTTGATGTGGTCCAGATTGCCTCGGAGCGTCTCCGCCTCGGACGGAGTCAAGGTCCCCTTAGCCACCCCCTGGTCGATTCGTCTCTCTTGTCCCCTGATCTGCTCCTCGATGGTACCGGCCGCGTAGCTCAGTCCAACCACCGAAACGACCATGATCAAGGCCAACGCAACGCTGATGGATCTTTTCATGAGTCCTCTCCTCCTTTTCCGGATGTTGTTGAGACGGTCAAAACGACGCTGTACCGATGTTCCGCCACTCCCCCCCCTTTTATAAGGGAAAGCCGCCCCGCCTCCTAGGGAAAAGTCGCGAAAGTTCTCCCGGCCTCATCTGGAATCGGAGGAAGCTTCGCTCGGCGGCGGCGCCCCTGCGGATCATTCCCGGATGGATTCCAGGTACTCGCGCAGGGACGAAAAACCCTGGACGGGGGTCAATTCGTCTCCGGATCTCAAGTCGAAAGTCCCCACCTGGACCGGCTCGTCCAGGGTCCGGGGAAAGCCTTCCCCCGACCCGTCCGTGACCGTGACGTAAGCCCGTTTTCCCTTGTGTTGGACAAACTTCGTGTAGGACGCTTGCCCCGCGCAACTTGCCGACAGCCGAAACCCCGCCTTTTCCATCACCTCTTCAACGTTCATTTCGTTTCACCTCGCTTTGCAGAAGGATCACCATGCCGGGTTCGTGAGGAGTCAGGTACCTCGGGCAAAGCCGGAGGCCTGTAAAGACCGCGGGCCGCTCAAAGCGGCTTGAAGCACTATACAAACTCGTGCTGCTACGCGCTCACCAGCTCAGCTGTACTTCATTTCATCATCATTCAAGGCAGCCGTAACAGCGTGACCGGAATACTGTGTTCAGGCTTGGTTGGTGCTACAGCGCCTATTGGCAAAACAGACTCCCGGAACTGTCAAACTCTGGGAGTCCCCCGGCAAACCCGGGGGTTTACCCAAGGGAAAATTCCCGCACCGTTCCATCCTTAGGGCTTGTCCGCGGATAAGGACTCCCCCTCCCCCCAACTTTCTCCCGCCGGGAGAGCAGGAGCTTTCCTCCTCCCCTCGACGGGAGGGGTCTTGGGAGGACGGCCGGCCCTTTTCCGGACAGGCCCCTCCATCGTACCCCCTCGGCATAGGACGGTTCGACCCAATCCCTGTCGGTTAGCGCTCCCGCCATACGGGCTCTCGTTTCTCGAGGAACGCTCGGACCCCTTCTTCCGCGTCTTCGGTGCTGCAATGGGAGGCAAAGAGAAGGCTCAGGTGGTCCAGGGCCTGGTTGTAGGGAACGTCCTGCATGGCGTAGATGCCCGTCTTGCCGACCTGAAGCGCCAGGGGACTCTTGGCTGCCAGCTGCGTCGCCAGTTCCAGGGTCGCCTCCTCGAGCTGCTCCTTGGGCACCACCCGGTTCACCAGGCCCAATCGTTCCGCTTCAGCCGCCGTGATCATTTTGCCCGTGAGCACCATCTCGAGAGTCTTCTTTCGCCCCACGCAACGGGCCAGGGGAACCGCCGGTCCCAAGCAGATGAGGCCTACGTTGATGGCGGTCGTTCCGAACTTGGAATCCTCCGTGGCCACCGTCAGGTCGCAGGCGAAAGACAACCCTGCACCGTTGGCCAGGCAAAGACCCTTCACCGAGGCAATCACCGGCTTTTTCATCTTGGCGATGGTGTGGTTGTGTTCATCCATCAGCCGAATGAATTCCCGGTATTCCTTGTGGCTCTTGCCCTTGAACTCAGCCAGAGAGATCCCGGTGGAAAAGTGTTTCCCGGCCGCGTTGATCACTACGACCCTGACTTCGGGGTCGTTTTCCATCTCCCAGAGGGCATCGTTCAGTTCTCGGGCGAAGGGGATGTTGAACGTGTTCATCTGTTGGGGCCGATTTAGGGTGATGAATCCGATGCGATCCTTCTTTTCCACGAGTACGTTGGTGTAGCTCATGACCTTTCTCCTTTCTGCAATTGGCCGAAGGACAAAGAAACCATGGGAAAGACCCCCGCCGGGGAACCGGCACGGGAATTTCCGGGACCTGTGGAGAGCGACGACAAACAAAGCCTGCGGGTGAGGGGTTCGCTGCTCGATTTCCCTGAAAACTACGTCGGCTTTTTCAAGTGATCCAGGTACTGGTGAAGCTGGGAGATCGTCTGTTGCCAGACGGCGGGATCTCCGCTGGAAGTATACAACGGACCCGCTCCGTTTAGGGAGATCACGATGAAGTTGGCGATCTCCTCCAGGGGCAGTCCTTCCTTGAGCATTGCCATTTGACGGGCTTCTTCGAGCCAGGAGTGCAGCAGGCGGGAAAACCCCCTGAATCCTTGCAGGATGTGCTGGTTCATGGCCGAGGATTGTCTCGAGAATTCCACCAGGGAATTGAACAAAAAGCAGCCTCCCTCGAAGACCCCTCCCCCCAGGTAGTCCTGCATGCTGTTGCGGATGACCCGACGAATGCGCTCCAAGGGGTCCGGAGCTTCTTTGACTCCCCGAAACACGATGTCTTTCCAGATACGGGTGCACTCCTGGTAGGCGGCGTACCAGATCTCCTCTTTGCTTCGGAAGTGCCCGTAGAGCCCTCCCCGGGTGATGCCGACCGCTTCCAGGATGTCTGCAATGGAGGTGTGGAAATATCCCTTGACCGAGAAGAGTTGAATGGATTTCTCGATGATGGTTTGTCGCGTGAGTTTTCCCTTGGTTGCCACCGGGGACGGGCCTCTCTTATAATACCGACCGATCGGTCTATTTCTATTCGGGTTCCTTTTCTTTGTCAAGGAAGGAAAGAGGGGACCCCCAGGAGTTTTCCCGCTAGGTCCTTCGGATTCCCGGGTCCCGGGCCCGTTGCCGAAATCTCGTCACCTCATGGAAATATCGTACGCAACCCAGGTCGGTTTTCGAGCCGATTTGCCCCCTGCCTGCGGTGTGGCCCGAGTCTCCCCAGGACCCAACGGTGAACAAGGCGTACCGAAGGCCCCTGCCGGCGGGGGGGCCGAACCCGTCTGAGGATCGAGCCCCGGGCGGGCCGGCACGCCTGTTGCTCTCCTTTCCGAGGGAACGAACAAAGGAGGCGGATATGAGCATCTCACGCCGGATTCTTTTGGGATTGATCGTCGGGGCTACGGGGTTTTTTCAAATTGCGGACAACCCCATGCCCGGAATCAGCGCGGTTTGCCTGGGCGGTTTTCTGTTTCTCGCCGGAATTGACCCTCTCAATCGGAGCAAGAATGCCGAAGAGGCCATGGAAAGCGATGGCCGGAGATAATCGGAAGGGGTTTGTGGTCACCCGGGGACTTTCATCTTTGCCCCGGGTCCCAGCGACTGCCTGCCCGGCGCAGGGGATCCCGCAAGCCCTTGAGCGAAGGCGGCGCGGCTTCTCTGAACCCTTCCTCTGGAGTTTCTATTGTACCGCGGTTTTCTGTGTGGTAGGATGGTTTCGGTTCCTCGACCTATATGAGCCCGCACTCTTCCATCTGTTCAGATTCTCAGTTGTTCCAGGAAATGCCTTATGACGTCCGTCCCCAACCGTCCCGGCTCGAGGCGGTCGTGCCCCGCCTGTTCCGGTCGCGGGACGGTTCCCTGCTCCCGCTGTCGAGGTATCGGCACTTTTCACCTGCCTGCGTTCTTTCTGGGACCCTGGCAAGATCTGCCTCTTCCCCGGGAATGCCCCGGGTGTGAGGGAGACGGTAAGCTGGACTGCAGCGCTTGCCGGGGCAAAGGCTTCCTACCGGCCTGATTGCCCCCTCCGGCAACCCGGAGGGGAAAAGGCCCGAAAACAGAGGAGGATTCCATGACACTCCTACGGCTTTTCTCCCAAAGGTCTTGTCTTCCCCGACCGCTTGGGCCGGTTCTGCAGCTGACGATTGCGTTCTTTTTGATTCTCTGCGGACCCCGAGCCGTCCCGGCCGCCGACAACCCCAAGCCGCCTTCCTCTCCCGTAAAACTCATCTTCAGTCATCATTCCAGCGGGGAAAACTGGTTGGCAGACTGCAACGGACGGCTGGGCATCGCCCTTCGAAACAGCAACTATTTCGTCAGCGACACCAACTACGGGTGGGGGCCACGGGACCTGGACGTCGGGTTCGATCGCATCGGCGACCACACGGACCTGGGACACTGGTACAACTGGTTTGCCGGTCCCAATCGCAGCAGGTATACCAAGGCTCTCTACGCGGAAAGCGGGCAGCACTGCGACTACTCGCGCCTGTCCCAAGACCCGGGGGGACCCAACGAGATCATTCTTTTCAAGTCCTGCTTTCCCAACTCCAACCTCGGCGGAAAGCCCACGGCAAAGCCACCCGCCGGGGAGAATCCCCTACGAGGCCAGGACGCTTACTCCCCATACAGGAAGGTGGGTTACGCCCAAGGCATCTACAACGACATTCTCCAGTACTTCGAGACTCGCCGGGACAAGCTCTTCGTGGTGATCACCGCCCCTCCCCTGAACCCCAACGAAACCTCCGCCGCCCAAGCGGCCAACGCCCGGGCCTTCAACCTGTGGCTGGTCAACGAGTGGTTGAAGGACTATCCCCACTCCAATGTCGGGGTGTTCGACTTCTACAACGTTCTGACAAGCAACGGGGGAGATCCCCGCACGACCGACCTGGGCAAGGCCCGGGGGAATCATCACCGATGGTGGGCGGGAGCGCTGCAGCACATCCACACGGTCAACCGCAACGTCGCCGCTTATCCCTCGGGCTCGGACGACAGCCATCCCAATCGAGTGGGAAACCGAAAGGCTACCGGGGAGTTTGTGAAGGTATTGAATGTTCTGTACCACCGCTGGAAGGCGGATTGAAAGGCGGGAGCGAACGGTCCTTCTTTCTTCGAGGGACCGTTCGCATGAAACGCGGGGAAACGCGGGGATCGGCCCGGTCCCTATTTTGCCAGCGCCACCACCTTTTCCACCAGTTTGCCGATCCCCTCGGCCACATCCTTGATGCCTGGCCCCAACATGTAGGCGGGAGTCGAGACGATCTTGTTCCCGGCATCCAGGTGGATCTGATCCACCGAACACACCTTGTGTTGTCCTCCCATGGCTTCGATGGCCGCGGCCGTATCCTTGTCCGTTCCAATGGTGACTTCGGGCTTTTTGTCGGCCAGGGCCTTGGTCAGGGTGGCCGGGGCAATACAGATGGCCCCCACGGGCTTATTCGCGGCAACCATCTCCCGAAGCAGCCTCTCCACTTCCGGGTTCACCACGGCATCGGGTCCCTTAAACGCAAAGTCGCTGAGGTTCTTTGCAGCGCCGTACCCCCCGGGAATGATCAACCCGTCCAGGTCCGCCGCCTTCACGTCCTTGAGGTCCCGGATCTCCCCCCGGGCAATGCGGGCGGACTCGACCAGCACGTTTCTTTTCTCGCCGGTCACCTCACCGGTGAGATGGTTGATCACATGGGCCTGGTCCACGTTGGGCGCCATGCATACAATCTGCGCATTTGCCCTGTCCAGGGCCAGGAGCGTCAAGACCGCCTCCTGACTTTCCGATCCGTCAGACACTCCGCATCCCGACAGAAGCACTCCGATCTTCGGCATCGTTGAATCCTCCTTCTCCCAGTGCATCCCAGCTCAGGCTACCAATTTCACCACACCCCACTTGCCCGGGGCGA
>JARKQW010000188.1 GCA_029974695.1 Syntrophobacteraceae bacterium
CCCCCACGTTGCGCACCACTCCGCACACCCGGATGGGGCGGTCCAAAACCTCGATCAGACGCTCCCTTTGCTCCCCTGCGGAAAGCTTGTCAAAAGCCGGGGAAAGATCCAGCAGGAGATCTTCCGCGGCAAAGCGGGCGGCGCTCCGGATGAAGTCGGCGGAAGGGTCCTGCTGCAACCCGCCCACCCACTCATGGACCCTTTCCTGGACCTCTACAAGATAGCCCCCCAGGACCATTTTCCAGAAAATCCCCGGTTCCTTGAGGCGATCCGGAACCACGTTGTCGATGTTTTTGATGTAGATCAGGTCGCCTTCCAGGTCTCTGAGGTTTTCGAGCAGTGCCCCGTGACCGCCCGGACGAAACACGAGTCTTCCCGATCGATCCCGAAAAGGCCGCTTGTTTCGATCGACGGCGATGGTATCCGTGGAACGCTTTTGGAACGAGAAACCCACCTCATAGCGGACCCCTTCCGGGACCCCGTGCACCGACTGGGCCTTTTCGTGCAAGAAACGAAACCACTCTTCGTGTTCGGGCGAAATGGTAAAGTGCAGGCGGCATGAACCCCGGGCATCGCGAATGTAGCGGGCCGCCTCCACCAGGTGTTCTTCGAAAGCCGTGCGGGATTCCGTAGGATACCGATGAAATTTCAGTAGTCCCTTGGGCAGGGAACCGTAGGCAAGCCCTCGCGGGGTGAGAAGAAACTCGAGGAGGGATCGAAACTGGGAGCCTTGGATAAGGGCGGCAAGGGTGGTCCCTTCCCGGACCACGGCCTTCTCCAGGTCTTCATAAAAGGCAAACCGGGGCAGCCCGTCCAGGAAAGCAAGAAAGTCGCAGGCCACGGAAACCCCCTGCCGGACTCGGCATTGGAGCTCTTCCCGCTCCAGAAAGTGGGGCATGTGGAAGATTTGCAGCAGGGACTGAAACATCCGAGTGGCCGCCCCGGATGCGGGAACAAACTTCTGAAACCTCCCCGCCTGGGCCGCTATCCGCTGTCTTTCAACGGCCCGTTCCCTTTCTTCGGCCGAGAGCAGGCGAATTCCGTCCCCGAGGGTGCAAGGGCGCACCAGGCGAGAGAAGGAGGCACTCCGGCAGATCGCCAGTTGATCACGGACCTGGGCCGGAGTGATCCCCTGTCTCTCCATCTGCTTCAGGTCGGCTTTACTGAATGCATCTCCCCCCATACGATCACAATGACCTTCCTGGAAGGGGTTGTTCCACCGGGTTTCCCGAGCCTGTTCCCGGCTGCCGCGCGCTCAACGGGGCCCATGGGGACTACTGGGCAAACACCTGGATATTGGCATCGGATTTGAGCTGCGTCACGTACCGGCTCACCTGCTGATCGGTCTTCTCCTGCTTCAGGTGTTGGCCGATCTTCTCCTTGGTTTCCTCCAGGGACGCCACGGACGCCGGTTTCTTGCCCGTCACCTGAATAACGTGAAACCCGAATTGGGTTTCCACGATTTCGCTGATTTCGCCTTCCCGGAGAGAAAAAGCCGCGGCTTCGAACTGGGGCACCATCTGACCCCGTTTGAAGAAGTCCAGGTCCCCACCCCGGGCGCCGCTGGGGCAGTCGGAAGTCTCCTTGGCCACGGCGGCAAAATCCTCGCCTTTCTTGATCCTTGCGGCGATCTGCTCCATCTTCCCGCGGGCCTGGGCTTTGTCCGCATCACTGCCCTTGGGCTCCACCTTCACCAGGATGTGACGGGCCCGCACCATCTCGGGAGACTTGAACAAGTCCGGATTGCTGTCGTAGAAGGCCTTGATTTCCGGTTCGGACACCGAAACCTTTGCGGCGACCTTCAGGTCGATCAGTCGCTGGACGGAAATCTCACGCCCAAACTGCGCCCGCAGATCCTGCTCGCTCAGGTTGAGCCGCTGAAGGGCCGCCCGGTATTCTTTGTCACCGGGAAACCGGGCCTTCAGCGCATTCACCTGTTCGTCGATCTCGGCCTCTTCCGTCTGGATGCCCTGTTTTTGACTGTCTTGATAGAGCAATTCCCGATCGATGAGATTTTGAAGGACCTGGTTCTTGATTTCAGGCATCTGGCCCACGCTCGCCGGATGTCCCATGGCCACCATCTGGTTTTCCACCCTTTTCAAGGCAGCATCGAGTTCATCCTGGCTGATCACCACGTCGTTCACCTTCGCCGCTTCTTTCTTGGCTGCACTCTTTTCCTGGGCCACTCCTTCACCTCCTGAAATCAACAGCATCCCTAAAGCGATCCCGAACAAACACCCATATGTCCAACTCCATCTTTTGTGTACCATACGTTCATTCTCCTCTGGGGGAAAAAAACAACCCACAAAGGCTTGTGATTCCTTCGTGGGTTCGGGCGCATCCGTGGGCGCCGTTCCAAACTTGGTATGCACCGGAGTCTCTTGTCATGGGCGATTTATAATGGGTTGCCGTGCAAAAGTCAAAGGAAGCGCGGTCCGAAACCCGCCCCTTCAGGCCCGGGTCCCGAACTCACCCTGGGCAGGCCTTCCGGACCCTCGAAAGACGAGCCCCCCGGCCCGGCTCCGTCTCCCGCCAGGGAAGTCCCGGGGACGCTCAGGCAGGCTTCTTCCTGGGGCGGGCGGCCCCTCCCCCTGCCCAATCCTGGTAAAAGATGAGCAGCGGGCTGGCCACAAACACCGACGAATAGGTCCCCACCACGATGCCGATGATCATGGCGAATGCAAAATCGTGAATGACCGTACCCCCGAACAGGAACAGGAACACCAGGGCCAGCAGGGTGGTCCCCCCCGTGAGAATGGTCCGGCTCAGGGTTTGATTGATGCTGTCGTTGATGAGCTTCTTGAACTCGTCTTTCCGGACCTTGCGGACGTTTTCCCGGATGCGGTCGAAGACCACGATGGTGTCGTTGAGGGAATACCCGACAATGGTCAGGAGGGCCGCCAGGATCTCCAGGGTAAATTCCTTGTTGGTGACGGCAAAGATCCCGACGGTGATGAGAACGTCATGGACCAGGGCCAGCACCGCGGCAAGGGCATAGGGAAGTTTGAGGACCCAGCAGAATCCCATGGTGACCACCAGGGCCCCCAGGATGAGGTAAGACACCGACATCCCCATGGCTTCCAGGAGGTAGACGCCGATGATGAGGACCCCGACCATCATGCCGCTGGTGGCCCACTTGAGCTCGAACCGTCCGGACACGTATACGGCGATGAAGAGCAGGGCGTAATAGATGGCGAACAGGGCCTTCTGTCGCAGGTCGTGGCCCACCTTCGGCCCCACCATTTCCGCCCGGCGAACCGTCGCCTGTCCCTGCCCGTATGCCTTCCCCAGACTCTCCTCCACTCTTCGGGAGAGGTCCGCCAGCTCGGACGTGGTCAGGTCGGTCCGGATCAGGTATTCGTTATCGGAGGCGGCCCCCACCTGTTGAATGGCGCTCTGGGCGAACCCCAAATCCGACAGGGCGTTTCGAATCTCGTCCGGGCTGGTTGACCGCTGGAACTGAATCTGCACCAGGGTCCCTCCCGCGAAATCGACCCCCAGGTTCAGACCGCCCCGCCAAACCATGGCGGCCAGGCTGAGGAGAATGAGGAGGCTCGAAAGCACGAACGCCTTGAAACGCATTCCCACGAAATTGATGTCGATGTCCGGCCTAATCCATTGCATGATGGCGACTCGTTTTCCTTTTCACCGTTAAATGCTGACAGTACGCACCCGCCGCTGGAGCAAAAGGTAGTCGAAGATAATCCTGGTCACGACGATGGCGGTGAACATACTCGTGACAATCCCGATGGTCAGTGTGACCGCAAAGCCCCTCACGGGTCCCGTACCAAATTGAAATAGAACGACGGCGGCAATGAGGGTCGTGATGTTCGAGTCAAAAATCGTCAAGGTGGCCCGGGAATACCCGGTCTCGAGGGCCGCCCGCAAGGTTTTTCCCAGCCTCAGCTCCTCCCGGATTCGCTCGAAGATGAGCACGTTGGCGTCCACGGCCATTCCCACGGACAGGATGATGCCCGCAATGCCGGGCAAGGTCAGGGTCGCTCCGAAGGCCGCCAGGCAGGCCATAATCAAGGGGATGTTCAGGATCAGCGCCAGGTCCGCAATGAGACCCGATGCACGATAGTAGACCACCATGAAAACGATGGTCACAAGCCCGCCCAGGACGGATGCGAGCAAGCCCTTTCGAATGGAGTCCTGTCCCAGGGAGGGCCCCACGGTGCGCTGTTCGAGGATCTTTACCGGGGCGGGCAAAGCTCCGGCCCGCAAAACGATGGCCAGGTCCCGGGCTTCTTCCATGGTGAAGGACCCCGTAATGCTGGCTTTCCCGCCGCTGATTTTGTCCTGGATCACCGGGGCCGAATACACGGTCCCGTCTAAGACAATGGCCAGGCGTTTCTTGATGTTTTCTCCCGTGACCCTCTCGAATATCCGGGCCCCTTCCGAATCGAACTCGAGGCCCACGTAAGGGGTGCTGTACTGGCTGTCCAGCCGCACCTCGGCGGTGGTGAGCGCCTCTCCCGTCAAAACCGTCCGGTCTTTCAGGGCGATCTGGGTCATGTCCACCGCACCCGTCTTGCTGTCCACGTGTTTCATGGGAAAGACTTTGACCCCCGCCGGGGTCTTTCCCTCCTTGACGTCCTGGGGTGTTACGTCTTCGGCTACCAACTTGAACTCGAGGAGGGCCGTCTTTCCAATCAGGGCAACAGCGCGTTGGGGGTCCTTGACCCCGGGAAGCTGAATGAGAATCCGGTCCTCTCCCTGGGGACGAATGTCCGGTTCGGTGACCCCAAACTGGTCCACCCGGTTTCGAATGGTTTCCAGGGCCTGGCTCGAAGACATCTTTCGGATATGGTTCACTTGAAAGTCCTGGAGGGTCAGGGTCACCTGCATGGCTCCCTCGGCAACGCCTTCCGCCCCCACCAACTTCATGACGGGATAGTCCTTTTCCACCAACTTGGCGAGAGGGGTCTGGGCCTCGGCGCCGGCCAGTTGGACGACGACATCCCACTTCTTGGTCCGCTCCACCTTGGTGAAGGGAATCCTCTCCTTGCGAAAGGTTTCCTTCATCTCCTCCGCGACCCGGTCCGCGTAGTTCTCGACGGCTTTATCCGTATCCACTTCGAGGATGAGATGCATGCCCCCCTGAAGGTCCAATCCCAGGTGGATCTTTTCCTTGGGGAGGACCTTGCTCCACCATGGAGGAAGGGTCGAAGTGAACGTGGGTGTCAGGTAGACCAGCCCTCCCAGCAGAACCACCACAACCAGGACAACTCGCCATTTCAGGTTCTTCAAATCCGGACCTCCCTGTGCTTGGCAGGATTTTCAACAAAGGCCGACAGGAAAAACCCCCGCCGCCCCCGGGCGGGGCAACGAAGGTTCTGGGGGTGAAAGCAGCCCGGACGGGCTATTCCGCAACCTCTCCCTTGGAAACAAGCCCTACGATGTAAGGGCGCTGGATTTTCACTCTCACCTTGTCCGCGATCTCGAGGGTCACCACCGTATCGGTCAGCCCCGTGATCCTTCCGAGAATCCCTCCCTGAGTGATCACCACATCCCCCTTCTGGAGACCGCTCAGCATCGCTTTGTGTTCTTTCTGTTTCTTTTGCTGGGGGCGAATGAGGAGAAAATAGAAGATGACCACCATAAAAATCAGAGGAGCGAAGGCCGCAAAGCCTCCTGCAGCACCCTGCCCCCCGTCGCCTTGACCCATCGAGCCCATCGCGTGCGCCACACCGACCCAATCCATGCGTTCCTCCTGAAAGGAAGGGGTTTCATCCCTTCCGCAATGGTCCGAAACCCGCTCCCCGGGCTTCCGTGTCTCTATCCGTCCACCCCCGCTCGAAGACTCCGGGGGGATCGCAAACCGCCCCTGTGTCCCTCGTGCGAAGACGAGAGTCCCGGCACGTGGCTGCGGAGCGTCTCACCGGCGGGAAGGCTTTGCCAAAGCCGTTCGCCCTTCCCGAAATCCCGGCCCTCCCAAAAACGAAGTGACAATTTAAACGATATTTTAGCGAGATTGTCAACGCTCGAAAACCGAAGGCCCTCCCGGCGGGAGTCCGTCGCCCACGGATATCCGCTCGCCTGCCTTTACCTTTTCGAAACATTCCGTTATGTTCCTCATTTGAGTGAGCGATTCCGAGAGCATCAGCCCGTCATGCCCGCCAAGGGGGGCATCCAGTCGGTATGCACTCCCTTTCCGGATCCCCGCTCGCGCGGAAATCACGAAACGGGATTCGGACCGGCCAAATCGTTCCATCCGGGATGTAGTTACGAGCCACGGATCTTCGAGGGGGTTCCCGCCACCCGAACGATCATCCCGGCGACCTTGTATGCGAAGACTTCCCGAAGCATTCGTTCCGACGGAACGTCAACGATTGTCGATTCCTCGAGACACCACCACAGCGGATCAAGTCATGAACGACCATGTGGATCTTGCAAGGCTCCAAAGCGAAATCCGACACAATTGCGACATTTCCGACGCCAACCACGCAGGGCTCTTCTCCATCTGCGGCCTCCTTCTTCGCTTGAGGGACCTCTACAAGTGGGAGCATTCCACTCCACCCTGGCAAGAACCGGAACCGGCCGATCTCATGGAGTGGATCGATGCCCGGGAAACCCGTTGGGAAGAGGTTCTTCATCGTCCCTGGGCTTCTCTTACCGTGGGAGACGAAACGTTTCAGCCGTTCGAAATCGCCTCCATCAACGCGAGGCTGGCCCCCCACGGCCTGATCTACGGTGCGGGGTACGCAGTGGGAATGAAACCGTCCTTCTTCCTG
>JARKQW010000202.1 GCA_029974695.1 Syntrophobacteraceae bacterium
GTTGATGCTTCCCAGGGGCCCTTCCTCGACCCATCGAAAAAAGACGTAGCTCTCATTGTGCCACAGGACTTCCTGCACCCTCTCGGGGTTTGCCCGCAGGTAGGCACGAATGGTCTGCAGGGTGATCTCTCCCGTCAGCAGCCCCTTTTCCCGCAGGTACTTGCCTATGCTCCGATAGGGGCGGCCGTTGGCCCCCGCGTAACCGACCCTCTGATGCCGATTGTCCGGCAACCGGAGGATCCCGGACCCCTGCACATGAAGAAAGAACACGTCCACCCTATCCTGCAACCAGGCAAGCTGATTGCCGAAGGGATCCAGAACCCTCCCTCCGTCGATTTCCGATCGGGTGTAATAAGGGACCACTCGATTCCCCGAAAGGCGTCCGATGAGGCGTTCTCCCGAAAACCGGGCAGAATCAAAGGCGGAAAGTTCAATGGTTATAAGATCCGGTGGCAACCCATACAAAGCATAACAAAATCGCTGATCGGGTGCAAGCCGCCCGTCCAGAATCGGCTCGTAATAGCCGGTCACCAGCGACCGTCCCGGGGACCCCTCGAACCGCACTCGATACACATCAAACGACCGAGCAATCGTGCCGGGGTTGAGCTCTCCCGCATCCAGCAGGTTGAGGAAGCGAACCAGCGTCTCCTTGAGCCACTTCGCTCGAAGCTCCCGGTCCCCCAGCTTGAGGACCCGATCCGGGGGGATTCGCCCGTAGTAGCGAAGGCTTTTCTCCAGGGCACTTCTCAGGGAGGCGGGATCGAGGTCGTCGCAAAAACCGGGCAGGTCCTCCCCGGGGACCTTCTCGAACCCTACGGGCTCACCCGCTTTCTCGGGTGGTTGGGAAACGCAACCGAGGTTCCCCGGGAGGGAAACGAGGAGGATGAGCCCCAATACCCAAAGTCTCACGGGCATGATGAACGCTCCGTCCCGTCCGCCGACGCGATCGGGGGATTGCCGGGTCCGATCCCTCGGGTCGGCTAGGTCCCCATCTCCCACGAGCTCAGGTACTTCTTCTGCTCGGCCGTCAGCCGATCAATCCGGACGCCCATGGCGGCGAGCTTGAGCCGGGCGATCTCCTTGTCGATGTCCACGGGGACCCGATAGACCTGCCTGCCCAGGCTCCTGTGGTTCTTCACGATGAACTCGGAACACAGGGACTGGTTGGCAAAACTCATGTCCATGACGCTCGAGGGATGTCCTTCCGCCGCCGCGAGATTGACCAGCCTGCCCTCTCCCAGCACGTAGATTCTGCGGCCGTCGCTCAGTTGAAACTCTTCCACAAAATCCCGAATGGGCCTTCGGCCCACGGCCATCCGGACCAGGGCGTCCAGGTCGATCTCGACGTTGAAGTGGCCTGAGTTGCAAACGATGGCGCCGTCCTTCATTTTCTGGAAATGCTCTTTTCTGAGGACATGAATGTCGCCCGTCAGGGTGCAGAAAAAGTCGCCCACCTTGGCGGCTTCGGCCATGGACATGACCTGGTAGCCGTCCATGACCGCCTCCAGGGCCCGCAGGGGATCCACTTCCGTAATGATCACTTTGGCCCCCATGCCCGCCGCACGCATGGCAACCCCCCGCCCGCACCAGCCGTATCCGCTCACCACGAAGGAAGATCCGGCAATCAACCGATTGGTGGCCCGAATGATCCCGTCCACGGTGCTCTGGCCCGTACCGTAACGATTGTCGAACAGGTGCTTGGTGTCCGCGTCGTTCACCGCAACGATGGGATACTTGAGCACGCCCTTTGCCGCCATGCTCTTGAGACGAATGACCCCCGTGGTGGTCTCTTCCGTTCCCCCGATGATGTCCGCGAGGAGCTCTTTCCTCTCCGCATGGATCGTGCTCACCAGGTCCGCACCGTCGTCCATGGTGATTTGGGGTCTATGAGCCAGGGCGGCGTGAATGTGCCGGTAGTAGGTGTCCTTGTCCTCTCCCTTGACGGCAAAAACGGGAACGGCGTCGTGGACCACCAGAGAGGCCGCCACGTCGTCCTGGGTGCTCAAGGGGTTGGACGCACAAACTCGAACCTCCGCTCCCCCGGCTTTGAGGGTCTGCACGAGGGCGGCCGTTTCAGTGGTCACGTGGAGGCAGGCGGCCAGGCGGACTCCCACCAAAGGCTTTTCCCGCGCAAAGCGCTCCCCGATGGATCGAAGCACGGGCATAGACCGAGCCGCCCATTCGATTCGCAGTTTTCCCTTCTCCGCCAACGCCGCATCCCTGATGTCGAATTCCATGGAAACTCCTTCCAAAAATGTGGTGGTCCCGCCGCCTCGGCCCCGGGGAAACCCGGCTTGCCCCCACGACGGGGCCGGCCCCCAGGACCCCCTGGGTCGTTTGGTGTCAGGCACGGATCCATTCTGGGTCAAATTGCGCCACCGGGTTTCACCCTTTGAACCCGGCAATGCCGGCCCCGACAAACGGGAACCGGCATTGGCCCGTGGGAAACGAATTCCCGGCGGTTCCATGCGGGTGAAATGCTGAGCAGCCCCCCTACAAGCCGGCCTTGTCCCTGAGAACGTCCACCATATCGGTCTTCTCCCAGGTGAAGTCCGGGTCATTGCGACCGAAATGGCCGTAGCAGGAAGTCTTCTTGAAAATGGGCCGGAGAAGCTTCAGGTGCCGAATCATGTTGGCGGGTTTGAAACTGAAAACCTCTCGAACGATTTGGGCAATTCGGTCGGGGGAGATCTTGCTGGTCCCGAAGGAGTCAATCATGAGGGAAACGGGCTCGGCCACGCCGATGCTGTACGCCACCTGGACCTCGACCCGGTCGGCCAGTCCGGCGGCCACGATGTTCTTAGCCACGTACCGGGCCATGTACGAGGCCGTACGATCCACCTTGCTGGGGTCTTTCCCCGAGAAGGCCCCTCCCCCATGACTGCCCTGACCGCCGTAGGTATCGGCAATGATTTTTCGCCCCGTCATTCCACAGTCGGCCAAGGGTCCTCCCACCACGAAACGCCCGGTGGAATTGATGTAAAACTTGGTCTTGTCGTCCAGCAGTTCCGCCGGGATGGTCTTCTTGATGACTTCCTCGATGATGGATTCCCGGATGGTGTTGTAGGAGACGTTGGGAGCATGCTGGGCCGCCACCACCACGGTGTCGATCCTCACCGGCCTGTGGTCGTCGTACTCGACGGTCACCTGGCTCTTGCCGTCGGGCCTGAGAAAACCCAGCACCCCGCTCTTTCTCACCTCGGCGAGCTTTCGGCAGATGCGGTGGGCATAGTAGATGGGCATGGGCATGAGCACTGGGGTCTCGTCGCAGGCAAAGCCGAACATCAGTCCCTGGTCCCCGGCGCCCTGTTCTTCGAACAGGCCCTCTCCAGGGTTCACACCCATGGCGATGTCCGGGGACTGCTTGTCGATGCTGGTGATCACCGCACAAGTTTCCCAGTCGAAGCCCATGGAGGAATCGTTGTAGCCGATGTCGCGAATGGTGGTGCGGACGATTTCCGGGATGTCGATCCAGGAAGAGGTGGTGATCTCCCCGGCCAGGAAGACGAGTCCCGTGGTGACCAGGGTTTCGCACGCCACCCGCGCCGCCTTGTCCTCTGCGATGATGGCATCCAAAATGCCGTCGGAAATCTGGTCCGCCACCTTGTCGGGGTGTCCTTCCGCAACCGATTCCGACGTGAACAAGAAGTTCTTCATGGACATAAAGGGTTTTCTCCTCTCGCTTTTGAATCTTTAAGTACGGGCCGTTGAGAGACCCCGCTGGGCGCCGGCGTTTTCCTTCCGGCTTGCCGGGGAACATCAAGTTTTCTTGATCTGTCGGTTGTGGGAGTCGACAAATACCAGTTTTGGCCGGTGTTCTCGGATCTCCGCTTCGGAATAATGACCGTACGTGGCGATGATGATCCGGTCGCCTTTGGCTCCCATTCTTGCCGCAGCCCCGTTGAGGCAGATGATCCCGCTCCCGGGCGCACCGGAAATGGCATAGGTGTCAAAACGGGCACCGTTGTTGACGTTGTAGACCTTCACTTGTTCGAATTCCAGGATGTCGGCCGCCCTCATCAACTCCTCATCAATGGTGAGGCTGCCTTCATATTCCAGGTCGGCTTCCGTGACCCCGGCTCGATGGATCTTGGACTTGAGCAGTACTCGTTGCATGGGCCCCTCCGTATGTTCAGCAATCGCTTCTTCAAGAGATTATTTTCCCGGTCGCAGCACGCAGTTGTCGATGAGGCGAGTTTTCCCGACAAACGCAGCCAGGAGGAGCACCGCAGGCTCATCCACCCGCGGCGCTTCCTCCAAAGTGTCCGGGTGGCACAACTGAACATAATCGATTCGGAGTCCTCCCCCTGAGTCCAAGATGTCTCGAACCTTTTCCAGAATCACTTCCCCGCCGGTTTCCCCCCTGTCCACGAGGTCCTGGGCCGCCTTGAGGGATCGGCTCAGGCGAAGGGCAACCTGTCGCTCGTCCGGGCTCAAATAGCTATTTCGGCTGCTCATGGCCAACCCGTCGGGTTCGCGAACCGTCGGATGCCCCACGACCTCGATGTCCATGTTGAGGTCCTGAACCATTCTCCGGATGACGACCCACTGCTGGTAGTCCTTCTGTCCGAAAATCGCCAGGTGCGGTTTGACGCTGTTGAAGAGCTTGGTCACCACGGTGGCGACCCCCACGAAGTGCCCAGGTCGACTTCGACCGCACAAGGGAATCGTGACTTTCGATACCTCGATGCCGGTTTGAAAACCTTCGGGGTACATTTCCGGGACCGAGGGGGCAAAGATCACGTCCACCCCCACGTCCGTGCAAAGCCGCACATCCCGTTGCATGTCCCGGGGATACCGCTCAAAGTCCTCGTTGGGTCCAAACTGGGTGGGATTCACGAAAACACTGACCGCCACCACATCGGCCCGATTCTTGGCCTCCCGCATCAGTGCAAGATGGCCCTCGTGCAAAAAGCCCATGGTGGGGATAAAACCAATGCGTTTTCCTTGCCTTCGCCATTGGTCGGCCAGCTGCTGCATCTCGGAAACGAGCTCGATGATGCGCATGGATTCCTCCTTCTTGCCGCCAAAATGTTAAAAGCCTTCGCGAGGTCAGTCCGGAAGGCTCCCTTTGTGCGCCGGCGCCGTTTTCGGCGCTCCGGCTTCATCTTGAGATCCTTTCTGTCTCAGTCCTCTTTGGATCCAAGCAGAGCGAAATCTGGCTGAACTGGCCTGTTCACTAACAGGCAGGGCTTGCTTTGTCAAGGGCTATGTCATTAATCCCATTGGGCTTTCCCTCGAGAGACCCGGGAGGTTTTGCCCCGGACGAAAATCCGCTCACCCCCGAAACTCCTGTTCAATCGGCCCGCCTTGGGCTCCCTTGGGGCCGAGTCCTCCGACCCGAAGTCGGGACCCTCGGCGTTCTTCCGGGAAGATGCCCGCCGAGAAGTCTCCATTTCCGGGAAGCCCTCCCCACCCGCTCTCCCCGGGACGACCGCCCGGAATCCTCGGACTCTACGGGCTCGATCCGCACGGTTCTTCCATCCACAGGGCGGTTACGGGCCTCGAATGGAGGAACCCGGAGGCAAGTTCCGTCCACGGACAAGAGGAGAGCACCCGGGACAGGGTCGGCCTGTCCTTCTCGAAAAACACCAGGATGGCGGGTTTTGGACTCGATTCCGGGTCGTCGGCCGAAGAAACGAACCTCAGGGCCCCGGGCGGTCGCCGACTGTAGAGGGCGAACTTGATCCCGTCCCCGTCGGCTGAAATCCCGTAGAGCAGCACCGGCAACTCGAGGGAAGCCCGGGATTCGACCGCCTCGACGA